>NZ_JBHVDX010000064.1:0-42929 GCF_042802555.1 Streptomyces sp. NPDC057474
GGTTACATTCCGAACCCGGAAGCTAAGCCTTACAGCGCCGATGGTACTGCAGGGGGGACCCTGTGGGAGAGTAGGACGCCGCCGAACAAATATTGCGAAAGGCCCACACCTTATGGTGTGGGCCTTTCTGCGTTTCCGGGTCGGAATTCAGGACGGCTCCACCAGTTTCGCGTCGTACGCCAGGATCACTGCCTGAATGCGGTCCCGTGACCCGGTCTTCGCGAGGACGCGGCCCACGTGGGTCTTGACCGTCGACTCCGCGAGATGGAGGCGGGCGGCTATCTCGGTGTTCGTCCAGCCTTTGCCGATGACGGTGAGGATTTCCCGTTCGCGGTCTGTGAGAGGCGAGAGGCGTGGGTCCGGGAGTGCGGGATCGGTGGGCTCTCCGGGGGCGGGGAGGCGCTGGGCGTAGGTGTCGAGGAGGCGGCGGGTCAGGCTGGGGGCCACGACCGCGTCTCCGGAGGCGACGGCTCGTATGCCGGAGAGGAGTTCCTCGGGGAGCGCGTCCTTGACCAGGAAGCCGGAGGCGCCGGCGCGAAGGCCTGCGTAGGCGTACTCGTCGAGGTCGAACGTGGTGAGGATGAGGACGCGGGTCCGGTCGCCCGCGGAGACGATGCGCCGGGTCGCCTCGATGCCGTCGAGGCCGGGCATGCGGACGTCCATCAGGACCACGTCGGGGTGGAGCTCGGCCGTCATACGGACCGCCTCGCTGCCGCCCGGGGCCTCGCCGACGAGCGTCATGTCGTCCTGGCTCTCCAGGAGCATGCGGAAGCCGAGGCGCTGGAGGGGCTGGTCGTCGGCGATGAGGACGGTGGTCACTGCGGGGTTTCCTCCGGGAGGTGAAGGTGGACTCGCCAGCCGCGTCGCGGGTGGGGGAGAGGGCCGGCCTCAAGTGTGCCGCCGTACAGGGCTGTTCGTTCGCGCATGCCGGGGAGGCCGCGGCCGCCGTTCGCCGAGGAAGGCGGGGTGGGGGTGGTGCGGGCGGTGTCGGTGATCGTGAGGGAGACGGCGCCGGTGTCCTCGTAGGAGATGAGGAGTTGTGACGTGGCGCCGGGGCCGGCGTGTTTGAGGGTGTTGGTGAGGGCTTCCTGAATGACGCGGTAGACGGTGAGCTGGCGGCCGGGGGGAAGGGCGGGGGTGCCGTGGATGGCGGTGTGGACGGGGAGGCCTGCGGAGCGTACGCCGGTGATGAGGTGGTCGAGGTCGGTGAGGGTGGGTTGGGGGGTGAGGTCGGCCGGTTGGGGTGGTGCCGTGGTGTCTTCGGGGTCGTCGCGCAGGACGTCCAGGAGACGGCGTAGTTCGCCGAGGGCCTGGCGGCTGGTGCTGGATATGGCGGTGAGGGCTTCGGTGGCCCGGGCGGGGTTCTTCGGTGCCGCGTAGCGGCCGCCGTCGGCGAGGCCGGTGATGACGGAGAGGTTGTGGCCGATGATGTCGTGCATCTCGCGGGCTATGCGGGCGCGTTCGGCGGCGGCGGCGAGGCGGAGCTGTTGGTCGCGTTCGACTTCGAGCTGGCGGGCGCGTTCGACGAGGGAGGCAAGGTGCTCCTTGCGGGTGCGGACGGCTATGCCGGCGAGCGCCGCGAGGGCCAGACTCATCGCGGCCGGGACGACGTTCTGGTCGAAGCCCTGGTCGGCGGGGTAGCGGAGGCCGCCGACCACGAAGGGGAGGACGGTCAGGGCGTACGACCAGAGCAGGGTGCGCTGGCGGGTGCGTAGCGCTACGTGGAAGAGGGCGACCAGGAGGAGCATCGAGGCCTGGAGGAAGGCGCCGGTCCAGGTGTTGACGACGGCGAACGGGAGCATCGTCAGGAGGATCGGGAAGGGGTGGGTGCGGCGGCCGATGAGCGGGACGCTGAGGCCTAGGGAGAGCGTGGTGATCAGCCAGCCGGGGAGTGTGGGGTTCTCTGCGACGTTCCGCCATCCGCCGCTTGTGTAGTCGATGAGGGCGGCCGTTACGAAGGAGGCGGTGACGAGCAGGTCCCACAGGAGGGGGCGGCGGCGGTCGAGGTCGCGGGCTCGGTGGGTGAGGCGTTGGAAGTGGTGGGTGAGGGGTTGGGGGCCGGTCGGTTGCCAGTCGGGCTGGGTGCCGTCGCTTGTCACGGGGGCATCCTCGTACCTTTGTGTGGGTGGGGGTATGGGAGGGGGCAGTGGGTGGGGTCCCCGTGGGGCTCCTTCGACGTCGACAGCTGCGGTCAGTTGTCCGTTCTCGATGGTCCGCCGGAACGGGCGGCGGGGCGTCCGGCCGGGGCGGGAAATCGAATGAAGGGTGTAGTACCCCGGTACTACCGTGGCCGGTATGGATCTGGTGGTGAGTGCTGGGAGTGCCGTGCCCGAGGGGTATGTGGTGCGGGCCGTTCGGGCTGATGAGTGGCGGGCCGTACGGGAGTTGCGGTTGTCCGCGTTGTTGGATCCGGTGGCGCATCTCGCGTTCTTGGAGACGTACGAGGATGCCGAGGCGCGGCCGGACGCGTTCTGGAAGGAGCGGACGGCGGGGGCCGCGGAGGGGGTTCGGGAGCGGCGGCAGTTCGTTGTGGAGAGCGGGGACGGTGGCTGGGTCGGGACGGTGACCGTGCTCGTGGAGGAGGCCGGGATGCGGGACTTCTTCGGGGGGATCGTCGAGCGGCGGCAGGGGCATCTGGTGGGGGTGTTCCTGCGCGACGGGCACCGGGGGAAGGGCGTGGGCGAGGCGATGTTCGCGGCCGCGCTGGAGTGGGCCCGGGAGGCCGGGGTCGAGCGGGTGCGGTTGTTCGTGAATGAGGGGAACGGGCGGGCCGCCGCGTTCTATCGGCGGGTCGGGTTCGTGGGCAGTGGGGTGACCGTCGAGGGCGACGAGGGGCGGGAGTTGGAGTACGTGCTGCAGTAGGCGTAGGCGTAGGCGTAGGCGTAGGCGTAGGCGTAGGCGTAGGCGTAGGCGCGGGTGCCGGGCGGGCTGGTGTTAGCGTTCGGCGGCATGGACGACAGCGTGTATGTGGGCAATGCGGGCAAGGACGCGGCGCTGGACAGTGGCTGGCTGCTCGGGCACTTCAAGGCCGATGGCGATCCTCGTCGGAGTGACGAGGTGGAGATCAAGTGGGGGGTCCACCCGCAGGGCGACACGCGCGCGCAGTGGGTCCGGGGTGAGGAACGTACCGCCCTGCAGGTACTGATCAGCGGTCGCTTCCGGGTCGACTTCCCCGGCCGTAGCGTCGTGTTGGAGCGCCAGGGCGACTATGTCGTCTGGGGGCGTGGGGTGGACCACTCCTGGGTCGCGGAGGAGGAGTCGGTGGTGCTGACCGTGCGGTGGCCGTCCGTTTCCGGGTACGCGGTGTCTCAGGAGGGCGGGCAGCCGAGCGGGTGACGGGCCCCGATCGGTCGTGACGGTTCCTGATCCGTCGTGACGGTCCTGATGCGTCGTGACGGTCCTGATGCGTCGTGACGGTTCCTGAATCGTGGTGGCGAACAGTCGTTACGACAGCGGGAGTTCGTGGTTCGGCCAGCGGGATCTGGCCTGCTCGCGGGAGCGGAGGAGGGCCAGGGTGGGGAGGCCCCGGTCGTGGCCGGAGGTCAGGAGGGCGGGGAGCTGGGGGAGCGGGGCCACGGCTGCCACGTCGTCCAGGACCAGGGTGAGTGGTGGGTCGAGGCGACCGGAGGATGACCGTTCGGCCATGCGCCGGCCGCGCTCGACCACGCTTGAGGCGAGGGCCGTCAGAAGTGGCATGGCGGAAGGATTCGCCTTGGGGTCCTCGATGGGGTCGCCGACCACATAGAGCGTTCCCCCCTCGTGCACGAAGGAATCCAGGGCCAGGGAGTCCGCTCGGTTCGGGGTGCAGGATTCCCGGACGTTGACCGTGGAGAGGGCGGAGAGGGCGCGGGCCGTCAACTGCTGTGCGATGTCCCGGCGTTCGGGGTGCGAAGTGAGGGCCGACTCCAGTTCGCCCGCCGCGCCGGGGGCCGCCTTCGGGTTCGTACGGAGGGTGCGTACCGCTTCCTGGACGTTGCTGCCCTGCGCCCAGCGGTGCAGGTGGCGGATGGTGCGGGAGTCTATGGCGGCGGCGTGCAGGTAGCTGCGCAAAAGTGTTTCCGCCGTGTCCGCCATCGCCTGGTCGATCTTGGCGGTGGGGCGGATGGGGGCGAGGAGGGCGGCCGCCCTGGCCACCGCCGTCGGCTTGTCCTCGCAGCCGGCGATGGGGGACCAGTGGAGGCGGGCCGGGGTGTCGCAGCGGTGCGCGGGGTCGTAGAGGAGGACCGGGCCCAGCTTCGCGCGGGCGTCCTTCGTGTCCGACCAGAGGGTGGGGTCTGAGGTGACCACCAGGGCGGGGCCCTCGGCGTCGCGTACGGCTTGGGCGGCGGCGGGGCGACGGGACTCGGCGGGGCCGAGGATCACCGAGGGGGTCGTGTTCGCCCAGCCGCCCGGGTGATTGCCGCCGGAGGCGAAGGGAACCGCCGAAAGCTCTGCTCCTGCGGACCGGGGGTGGGTGAGGGGAGCGGCGGGGTGTTCTGCGGGTCCGGCTCCAGCACCGGGCGCTGCTGTGGGGCCCGTGCCGATTCCGGTTGTGCTGTGCGGGCCGGCCCCGCCACCCGCACCGGTCCCGGTCACGGGCCCGCTCGCCGCCGCGAGGGGAACCGAGGCGAAGCCGTTGTGAGCGGCCGGGATGCTGCCCTGCTGGGGGACAGGAGTGGTGCCCTGTCGGGGGTCCGGGAACGGGCTGGTGGGCGTGGCGGGTGGGGAAGAGTACCCGGGTGTTCCGGCGGGCTGCGCAGCTGTGCTGCCGCCTTGGCCTCCGGTGCCCGGTGGGACGGGGCTGCCGGTGTGGGCCCCGTCGGTCGGTGGAACAGGAGTGGCCGGGCCTCCGGGGGCGGCGGTGGCGGGTGGAGCTCCGTGTCGGCCGTATCCGTCGGCATGCGCCGGAACATGGCCGGCCGAGTCGGTCGGTGTCCCGGCGGCCGGGCCCGGGTGGTGGGCGTAGCCTCCGGCGTGCGGTGTGACGTGGCCGGGTGACTCGGTCGGCGCACCCGCTGCGGCGCCGCCCTTCCCCTGGCCCCGTGCCGCGTTCTCCCGCGTCCGTACGGTCCTCCAGCGGGCCAGCGTGCCCATCACGAAGACGGTCAGGACGAGGAGGATCATGAGCTGGCTGATGAAGAGGCCCCAGAAGAGGCCGTAGCCGGAGAGTTGGCCGGCGGGGGTGTCCGGCCAGGCGGCGGCAAGGTCCTGGGGAGCGGAGACCAGGTTGCGTACGGCCAGGGGCGTACGGCTGAAGGTGATGGCGTCGGGCCAGGCGCCGTGGGCGAAGAGGCCGGCCAGGCCGGTGGCCGACCAGACCAGCAGGGTCAGGCCCACCAGGAAGCCGAGGAGGGCGATCAGCAGCCCGTCGGGGATGCCGCCTCCGCCCTGCCCGGGGTGCCGGTCGTCCGGTCTCATCGCACGCCGCCGTTCACGCCGTTTCCTCCGCCGCCGTTCACGCCGTTACCTCGCCCTGCCCTGCTTGTTCCGGCTCGTCCCTGGTCCCGCTCAGGCCACTGTCGACTCGGAGGAGCCGTATCCGTCGACCTCGCTCAGTCGGTGTTCGACGAACGCGGCCGCCCGTTCCTCCGCCTCCAGTTCGGCGGCGCGCAGGGCGTCGTCGCCTTCCAGCAGGTGGTCGGCGGACGATTCGGTCATCGCGCGGTCGGTGAAGACCAGGGGGCGTTCGGTCTCGGTGATCAGGTGTTTGACCACCTGCACGTTGCCGTTGACGTCCCAGACGGCGATGCCGGGGGTGAGGGTGGGGATGATCTCCACCGCCCAGCGCGGCAGGCCCAGTACGCGGCCCGTCGCCCTCGCCTCGTCCGCCTTCTGGGCGTAGATCGTCCGCGTCGACGCCATCTTGAGGATGGCCGAGGCCTCCTTCGCCGCCGCGCCGTCGACCACGTCGGACAGGTGGTGGACGACCGCGACGAAGGACAGACCGAGCCGTCGGCCGAACTTCAGCAGACGCTGGAAGAGCTGGGCGACGAAGGGGCTGTTGATGATGTGCCAGGCCTCCTCGACCAGGAAGATGCGCTTCTTCCGGTCGGGGCGGATCCAGGTGTGCTCCAGCCACACGCCGACGATCGCCATGAGGATGGGCATGGCGATGGAGTTCCGGTCGATGTGGGACAGGTCGAAGACGATCAGGGGGGCGTCGAGGTCGATGCCGACCGTCGTGGGGCCGTCGAACATGCCGCGCAGGTCACCGTCGACCAGGCGGTCCAGGACCAGCGCCACGTCCAGGCCCCACGCCCGTACGTCGTCTATGGCGACGTTCATCGCCTCCGCGGACTCCGGCTCGGGGTGGCGGAGCTGCTCGACGATGTCGGTGAGGACCGGCTGGCGTTCGACGATCGTCTCGTTGACATAGGCGTGGGCGACCTTGAGGGCGAAGCCGGAGCGCTCGTCCAGGCCGTGGCCCATCGCGACCTCGATGATCGTGCGGAGCAGGGCCAGCTGGCCGGTCGTGGTGATCGAGGGGTCGAGAGGGTTGAGGCGGATGCCCGTGTCCAGGGCGGCCGTCGGGTCCAGGCGGATGGGAGTTATTCCCAGCTCCTGCGCGATGAGGTTCCATTCGCCGACGCCGTCCTCGCCCTGGGCGTCGAGGACGACGACCTGGCGGTCGCGGAAGCGCAACTGCCGTAGGACGTAGGTCTTCTCCAGGGCCGACTTGCCGTTGCCGGACTCGCCGAGGACGAGCCAGTGCGGGGCGGGGAGCTGCTGGCCGTAGAGCTGGAAGGGGTCGTAGATGTAGCCCTTGCCGGAGTAGACCTCGCGGCCGATGATCACGCCGGAGTCACCGAGACCGGGGGCGGCGGTCGGGAGGTAGACCGCCTGGGCCTGGCCCGTGGAGGTGCGCACGGGGAGGCGGGTCGTCTCGACCTTGCCGAAGAGGAAGGACGTGAAGGCGTCCGTGAGGGCGGACATCGGGTCCCGCATCAGCGACGTACCTCCTGTCCCGACTTCGGTCCCGACTGCGGCCGTGCGCCTCGCGGGTGTCCCGACTTCTGTTCCGACTTCTGTTCCGACTGCGGCCGTGAGCCCTGCTGGTCCGGATGATCCCGCATCGCGGTGGCCCTACCTTCGGATTCCGGTGGCGAACGGGAGCGTGTTGACGAAGGCCCGGTGGTGTTCGCGGTCGCACCACTCCAGCTTCAGATACGACTTGCCGGCCGAGGCCCTTATCGTCCGCTTGTCGCGCGCCAGGGCCTCCGGGGAGCGGGAGGAGACGGTGATGTAGCCGACCAGGTTGACGCCGGCCGCGCCGCTCGCGAGGTCCTCGCCGCGCTGGTCGAGGCGGGAGTGGGAGGCCACGTCACGGGGATCGACGGTGCGGTTCATCTTGGCGGCGCGGGACGCCTCCGCCTCGTCGTTCGTCTTCTCCGTCAGCATGCGCTCGATGGCGACCTCGGTGGGTTCGAGGTCCATCGTGACGGCGACCGTGCGGATGACGTCCGGGGTGTGGACCAGGAGCGGCGCGAGGAAGTTGACGCCGACCGGGGTCATCGGCCACTCCTTCACCCAGGCCGTGGCGTGGCACCAGGGGGCGCGGGTGGAGGACTCGCGGGTCTTGGCCTGGAGGTAGTCCGGCTCCATCGCGTCCAGCTCGGCCGGCCAGGCGTTGCGCTTGGTCATGGCCTGGATGTGGTCGATGGGGTGGTCCGGGTCGTACATGGAGTGGATGAGGGAGGCGAGGCGGCCCTGGCCCAGCGGCTGCCGTACGCGGATGTCGGCCTCCTGGAGGCGCGAGCAGATGTCCGTCAGTTCACGGGCCATGACGACCGCGAGGCCCGCGTCCTTGTCGAGCTTGCGGCCCTGCTGCGGGCGGGCCGCGCGGGCCATGGCGTGGCCCTCGGCGGCGAGTTCGCGGGTGTAGTGCATACAGGCGACGAGGTACGCGCGGTGCTGCTCGCTGCTCGTGGAGACCATGGACTGCAGCTGGTCGTACGACTGCTGCAGCCAGCCCGGGGCGCGCTCGTCGCCGCGCTGGGAGACGTCCTTGGCGTGGGCGTCCGGGTCGGCCGGGAGCGTGCGGGCGAGCATCTGCAGGCGGGTGACGAAGCCGTCGCCGTTGGCCACGTGCTTGAGGAGGGTGCCGAAGCGGTCGACGAGGGCTTCCTGGTCCTCGGAGTCGCGCAGGCCGACGCCCGGGCCCTCGATCTCGATGGCCGCGGTGACGGTTCGGCGGTCGGCATGGAGGAGGACGGCGATCTCGTCGGGGCCGAAGGGCGCGGCCAGCCAGGTGATGCGGCCGATGCCCGGCGGGGGCCCGACCTCGACCTCACGGCCGTCGAGGCGCGTACCGGCCTCCATGTTGGCGGAGCGGTACGTCGTGCCGCTGCGCAGGCTGCGCTTGTAACTGCGGTTGATCTCGAACCACTTGTAGAACGTCCGCCGCTTGTACGGCACGTACACCGCGGCCAGCGCCAGCATCGGGAAGCCCGTCAGCAGGGCGATGCGCGGGACGAGCACCGGGACGAGGAGGCCGCACATCATGCCGAGGAACGCGCCCGCGATGATCAACGCGATCTCGCCGGACTCGCGGTTCCGGCCGATGATCGCGTTCGGCCGGGCGCGGCCGATCAGATATGTACGGCGGGGCGTGACCGGATGGGACAGGTGGGACTCGGTCGTCAACGCCCTTCACCTCCCGTGCGGTTGGAGCTGCTGTTGCGGGTGTTGTCGGCGTGGGGGGTGTTGACCGGGCTCGTACGGGGCGGGGGTGCGGCGGAGGGGACAGTTCCGCCGCCTCCGTTCGCGGTGCGCGAGCTGTGGGCGGCCACGCCGCCGGATGCGGGGTTGGCCGGGCGGGGGGTGCTGCTTCCGCCTCCGCCGCCGTTGTTGTCGGCCCGGGAGCTGTGGGTCTTGATGCCCTGGGCGACGAGGCTGGCCGGGGAGCTGATCACGGCGGCGGCCTTGCCTTCGGCGCCGCGCATGATGCGGTTGTTGCGGGAGTTGGCGATCTCGTCGCCGAAGCCCGGGACGAAGCGGTAGATCATCCCGGAGGCGAAGATGGCCAGGAGGATGATGGCGAGGCCGGAGACGATCGCGGCGAGGGAGTCGGGGCCCTCCTCCGTGGTCAGGGCGCCGGCCAGGCCGAGCACGATGACGATGACCGGCTTGACGAGGATGATCGCGATCATGATTCCCGCCCAGCGGCGGACATGGCCCCACAGGTCCTTGTCGACGAGGCCCGCGTAGACCACCACGCCGAGCAGGGCACCGACGTAGAGCAGGACGGCCCTCAGGAACAGCTCCATGTAGAGCACGCCCGCGGCCACGATGGAGATCAGCGACACCAGGATCAGCATGATCGGGCCGCCGCCGATGTCGTTGCCCTGCTTCAGGGCCTCGGAGAACGTGCCGAAGAACGTGTCCGTCTGGTTGCCGGTCGTCTGGGCGATGATGTCGCTGACGCCGTCGGTGGCCGAGACGACGGTGTAGAGGATCAGGGGGGTGAAGGCTGACGCCAGCACGGTCAGCCAGAGGAACCCGACGGCTTCCGAGATGGCCGTCGTGAACGGCACGCCGCGTACGGCTCGCTTGGTCACCGCGAGCAGCCAGAGCACGAGGGTGAGGATCGCCGAGGCCGCGAAGACGACGGCGTACTGCTTCAGGAACGTCATGTTCGTGAAGTCGACGTCCGCGGTCTCGTTGACGGCCTCGGAGAGCTTGTCGACGGTCCAGGAGGCGGCGTCGGCGCAGCCTTGGGCGAGGGAGGAGAGGGGGTCGAGGGTGGTGGTGAGGTCGTTGGGAGTGGTGCCCGAACCACCACCGCCGGCGCCACCTCCGTTGTCGCTCTCGCAGTACTCCCGGGCCGCGCCGGAGAGCAGTGAGCAGGAGTCGCCGCTGGGCGACGGCGAGGGTGACGGCGTAGGAGCTGCGACGGCACGCGTCGCCAGCAGGACGAGCGCGGTCTGTACAGCTGTGAAGGCTGCGGTGACCTCGAGTACGCGGCGTGGCCTACCGGGCATAGGTGAACCCTCCGTACTCCTCGACGGCCTTCGAGATCTCGTCGGACGCCGAGACCTTGTTGTCGCCGTTGACCGGCGCGGGGCCTTCCTTCTGCGCGAAGCTGTCGACCTTCCAGTCGTCGTTCTCCCAGCGCAGTTGGAGGGTCATGGTGAACCAGTCGCTGGTGACCGGGTTGGTCGTGCTCTCCGACGCCATGCCGAACACACCTGTGCACCAGACCTCGACGGTCGCGGTGCTGTCCGAGTAGCTCGTGGTGGTGGTGCCGACCGGCATGGTGCGTGAGACGTACGTGCTGCCGGCTGATGCGTTGCCGTCCTCGTCCAGTCCGACCTTGGTCAGGAAGTCTTTGCTGTACACCTTGTTCAGACTGTCTTCCAGATCGGCCGACTTGTCGGCGGCGAAGACCTGCTGGACGATCTCACTTCGCCGGACGGGCTTGAGGATGTCGGCGGAGACCAGCACCACGGAGTAGTTGGCCGCCGCCGATTCGGCGCCCTGCTGGTCGTGGGCGAAGCCGGAGGGGATGCCACCGGTCTTCGTGGTGACCGGCCGCTCCCCCGAAGCCGCCGTAGGCGCGGTCTCCGTCTTGGCGTCGCCGGAACCTCCGTCGGTGTCGGAGTCGCCGCCTCCCCGGTTCGCGAAGGCGATCGCGGCGATGAGGAGGACGACCACGCCGACGATGGTGACGAGGCTTCTGGAGGAGGAGCGGGGGCGGCGGGGGGTGCCGCCGTAGGGGTCGCCGCCGCCTTCGGGGAAGCGGGTTCGGGTCTGGCCGGTGCCGGCGTAGCCCCCGTACGCCCCGTTGTCACCGGAGTGCGAGGAGTCGCCGTGCCCGTGCTCGTCGCCGAGACTCATGCCGCAGTCGCCCCTTCAACTTCGACGTCGTACCGAAAGGCGTAGCAGTACGACGGTAGCCGCGCTGGTTCCCGCGCGGGCGCGGTGTGGAGACTCGACATCAGGGAAACGCAACCTCAGCCGGTGGGCACGACGGACGGGTGGGGTGAAAGGGGGAACCGGGCGAAGTCGGCGGCCCGGCCGGGGCGAGGGCCGGCCGCCGCGCTACACGGCCATGCCGTACACGATGGTGAAGAGCGTGCCCAGTGAACCGATGATGAAGACGCCGGTGAGGCCGGCAACGATGAGGCCCTTGCCCTGTTCGGCGCTGAAGGTGTCGCGGAGGGCGGTCGCGCCGATGCGCTGCTTGGCCGCACCCCAGATCGCGATGCCGAGGCAGAGGAGGATGGCGACCGCCATCACGACCTCGATCATCACGCGTGCCTCGTTGCCCAGGCTGCCGAAAGGCCCCCAGTCTGGGGCGATTCCGCCGATGATGGTGGTGATGTCGCCCTTGTCGGCCGCAACGAACATGTAAGTCACCGCCCCTAGTGGGTAGTTCTGTTGTCTTCGCTGGCTGTGCAGCACGGGAGCCTCGGCGTCCGCACCGCACTCCTCCGCGCGGGTGCGCAGAGGTCGGGCCCATTCTCGCCGACAATGACGCTGTCGTATGTCGACTTGGCGTCATTGATTGGCGGTTTTCGTACGGATCCCTTGCCACCGACCCGCGAGGGACCCTAACGGGGGGCGCGGAACGGTAAACGAGGGGTCGTATCGTCACTCTGTGTATCACGGCAGGTCACGCCGGGCAACGAGGGTGAACCGAAACCTGTGGTGTGGTTCCGTCGTTATTCCCCTTTCGTGACCTCAGGAGGCTGGTCCGGCCCCGCTTCTGACGGGGTGTCGGCCCTGTTCTGTCGATCCGGTGTTCTCCGGGGTTCGAGTGTGCCTGATGGGGACGTAAGGGTCGTGTGTGGGGGCCGGATGTTCCCGAGGGCCGAGCTTTGGCCAGAAGTGCATGGGGTCGCGATCGCAATTTTGGTACAAATGATCGACTGGGTGTCCGTGTTTGTCCATGCGTCAGGTGTGGGCGCCGGGTGTCGAGTTGAGGGAACGAATCTGCGAGGGCGTCCACGGGGGTAGGCGTGAGCGAGGAGAAGCCCGTTGTCTCGGCCGAGATACCGGAGTTCACGGGGAATCTGGAGCAGCTGGAGACGGACGCCGGCGACATCCAGTTCGACGGGATGGCGATCGGTGCCGCGGGCCTGCTGATCGACGCCAACTTCAACCTGCTGGAACCCTTCTACAAGGCCCCCGAGGCCGACCAGCTCTTCGCGACCACCGCGCCGGTCGCGGCGGCCGGCTACGACCTGCAGACCGAACTGGGCACGGTCTCCAAGGCGCTGCTCGACTACGCGGCCGAGGTCCGGCCCCTGGTCGACAGGCTCAACTCGCTCCGCGAGGAGGCGGCAGCCTTCGAGCGGCGCGTCGCGGACGACGACGAGTGGGTCGCGGACGGCGACCTCATCGACGAGAACACGGCCCGCCGCAACGCGGTGAACGCAGCCTGGTCCGCCTTCCAGGCCGCCGAACTGGCCTGCCACAACAAGATCGTCGCGCTGGTCGGCGGCGAGCCGCTCGTCGTCAACGACGGCTCGAACAAAGAGAACATGTACGGCTACCGCGCCGAGGACCTCAACAACGTCGGCGGTCTGCCGTGGGGTGACGTCGTCGAGGAGTCCAACCCCTGGTACTACTTCCACGAGCACGCCTGGGACTTCACCGTCGGCTTCTTCGTCGACGGTGTGTGGGGGACCATCCGGGGGCTCGGCACGCTGGTGGGCGTGGACGGCTGGGACGCGGCCGGGCAGGCGTGGACGGGGCTGGGGAAGCTCCTGACAGGCATCGTCATCACGGCCGTACCGGTCGTCGGTGCCGCGTACTGGCTGGCCCCCGACGACAAGCTGCCCTCCTGGCTGCGTGACTCCCGTACGGCCGTCGTGGAGACCGGCAAGGCGCTCATCGCGTACGACGAGTGGGGCAAGAACCCGTCCCGTGCGGCGGGGGCGGTCACCTTCAACGTCCTGACGACCGTCTTCACGGGTGGCGCGGGCGGAGCGGTCGCCGGGACCGCCAAAGCCGGGGCGATCGCGAAGGCCATCTCCTTCGCGGGCAAGGCGGGGCGGATCGTCGATCCGATGACGTACATCGCGAAGGGTGTCGGCTCGACGGGGGTGAAGATCAGTGACGTGATGGCGAGCCTGCGCGGCATCACCGACGGCACGCACATCCGGCTGGGTGAGGGCACATACCAGATCGCCGACTCCCCGAATCTCGCCGACGACCTCCCGGCCGGGCTGACCCCCGAGAACACCGTCCGTATGGAGACTCCCAAGGGCGAGGTCGTCTACCTCGACACCAAGACGCTGGTCATGCACAACGCCGACGGGACGGTACGGGAGTCCCTCGACAGCATCCGCCACGAGGCGACCGCGGAGCAGCGGGCGGGGGAGGCCGCGGCTCGGCAGGAGCAGACGCCGGGGGCTCGGGGCGAGGGTGAGTTGGTGGGGGCCGGGGCCGGGACGCGGGTGGGTGACTCCGTGGCTGTGGGCGGTCGTGGGGGTGATACGGCGGCCGTGGGCGGGCGCGGGGGCGACAACGTGGGCGGCGCCGGGGGCCGTACCGGCGAAAACGCGCCAGTGGGGCGCGATGGGGGGTCCGGCGGGAGCGGGGGGCTGGACGATCTCGGGCGTACCGGGGATGACGCGGGGCGGGCAGGCGACGAGGAGGCCGGGGACGCGGGCCGTTCCGGCGACGAGGCCGCTGGGGCCGGGGACGCGGTGGACAACGGCGCCGGGGCCGCGGACGAGGGGCAGCAGGCGCGCGAACGTACCCCCGAAGAGCAGAAGAAGATCATCGAGGAGCAGATCAGGAGGGCGAACGATAGCGATCAGACCTGGTTCGAGAACTTCTACCGCTCTGACGGCCACCGTAAGAGCATCAAGACGCTCGACGAGAACGGGGACGAGCTGCCGATCCTGGCCAAGGACTCGGACGGCAGCTGGATCGCCAAGGACTCCCTGCCGCCGAAGCCGGGCGCGAAGAGCACGCTCGACCCCGGGACATTCGATCGCGGGTCGGTCCGGACCGACCAGATCGGTCACCTCGACGACGCCGCGATGGACCGGAAGGTGTCCAAGGACCTCACCAACGCCGAGCGGGCGTACAGGGGTGATCCCTCTCCCGAGAACCTGACGAAGCTCAACAGCGCGCAGAACGCGTTCGACGCGCAGCTCCCGGGGCGGCCCAACAACAGTTCGATCGCCGAGGCGCTGGGTGAGCAGGCGGCCATGCGGCATGTCATTCCGCAGCGGTTCCCGGACGCCCAGTGGATCGACCTGCCGAAGACGTCGAACGGCGCGAACATGTTCGACCAGCTGTACCGGCTGGATGACGGCACGCTTGTCATCGCGGAGGCGAAGGCACCCCAGGCGAATCCGATGTGGCGCAAGGGCACCGGCGATGCAGAGGGCTGGATGGTGCAGCAGGGTACGCGGCCCTATATCGAGACGATCCTCTTTCAGATGGAGAAGAACTACAAGCTCGGGGCGACAGACAGCGCGGGCAACCCAGTGTTGGACGCCAAGGGGAAGCCCGTGACCAACGGCGACCTCGCGGACCTGATATCCGAGGCACTCGAGAGCGGCAAGCTGAAGTACGTCATGGTGAAGGCGGCGGAGAATCCAGGCACCTACGCTGGTGCGAAGCTGGAGCACTTCAAGATTGACTAAGAGGAGAGAACCAGTGGTCACGCGCATTCTTCGGCATGACGACCCTCCGAGCCTCGCCGCCCACGTCGATACGGCAGCGGGTCTCGAAGCGTTGACGGGGTCCGTGGCGCGGGTGCTGGAGCGCCTCGAACAGTCGGACATGGCCCGGCGGCGAGCACTGGACACGACGCTGACCTTTGCCATGGCCCGATGCGAGGTGGACCCGGACGCCGAGGAGTTCGAGACCTGGGAGGCCTGGGTCACTGCGATGCAACTGGGCCACGCGCGGTTCGCCTTGGCCACCGTGCCCGAGGGGCGAACCCTGACCTGCCGGATCAAGGAGAAGGAGTGGAAGCTTCCGGCGACCGGGCCCCAGCCCAACGTGAACGCCGACAGCTGGGTCAAAGCCTTCTACCTCGCGCTGATCTGCCGTGAAAACGACCGGCTGAGCGAGCTGGCGCGGGTGCCCGTCTCACTGCTGCGTGAATCGGGTGCGACGTTCGACGAGTACATCTACCCGTGGGTGGAGACCTTGCAGCACTTCTGGCTCGGCCAGGACGGCGTCGGCGACCATCTGGTCGCCGCCGTGGACGGCACCGGTCCGGACTCGGCGCGGTGGGCGGACCAGGACTACATGTCCTCGATCCTGTATCCGCCGATCATCCTGTTCTACCGCTACCTGCGTGAGGACCACGAGAAGTTCAACGAGGCGCTGGTCGACGCGCTCCGCTGGCACAAGGAGTACTGGACCGCCGATGACGACCGGGCCATCAACAGTGACGGCCTCGTCGCCTTCGGTCCGCTGGCCATCGCCTGCCTCGCTCACGACAAGGGCTTCCCCATCGAGGTCGAGTCGGAGTACCTGCCGAAGGCTCTGCTGACGTTCGCGTGGCGGGGCGAGATCGATACCTGAGCCGACTTTCAAGTTGCGCATGCCGCGGGACAGCCGCACCAACTGACTGAGCGCCAGCGATGGCGCGTGGAGCGAGCATTCACGCATACGATGCCTGGCGTGATAACCCGCATCGCGCGCCGGTCAGCGCCGGCCGCGGCTTCGTTGGCCCTCGCGCTCACCCTCGCCGGCTGCGGTTCCGGCGACGGGGCGGGTGGCACACCCGACACGCCTGCGCCCAGTGTCTCCGCCACCGGTTCCCCCCAGCCCTCGCCGTCCCCGACCTCGAGCACGAACGAGGACGGCACGGCGAAGCCCGGGACCGAGGCGAAGCTCGGAGAACCGACCCTGCTCAGCTATGAAGGGGGGACGAAGGCGGGCATCCTCGAGGTCACGATCACCGGCATCGAGAAGGGCAGCAAGGCGGATGTGGCTTCGCTGGGGCTGAGCGGCGACGCCAAGAAAATGACGCCGTACTACGTGCGCGCGACCATCAAGAACGCGAGCGAGAAGGACCTCTCCCACGCCGCTGTCGACCCGCCGGGCGGGCTGCTCGACGACGGGACCGCCGCCCGGCAACTTCTGGTCATCGGGACCTTCGCCACGTGTGACTCCTACCCGAAGACCAAGAGCTTCCCGCCCGGAGCCTCGTACGAGACGTGTGCACCGGTCCTCGCCGACCCCGGCACCGAGGTCACCGGCGCGGTGTGGACGGGGCAGGGTTACCCCGATTTCCCGGCCTCCTCGGGAGTGATATGGCTGCCGTGAGGCGGCGGACGCCTGTCGATGAGTAACCCGTCTGAAGCAGCTGAGTAGTTGTGCGCTGCCGCGCAGTCCGAGGCGTGCGATGAGCCGGCGTCGTCAGCAGAAACAGGAAACGGGATACGGGGAACATGCGAAGGACGCTTGCCGGTGCGGTCGTGCTCGTGGCGGCCGGGGTGCTGCTTACAGGGTGTGGTGGCGATGCTGGGAACTCGAAGGAGAGCACGAGTGGAGGGAAGGCGACGGCCGAGGCTTCCGAGAGTGTCTCGACGTCGGGTGGATCGGGCGGCGGGGCGACCCACGAGGTGACGCTGGAGGTTTCCGGTGAGGGCACCACACAGGTTATCTACCACGCTGAGAGCGTCGGGTCCGGGCAGCAGACTCTGCCGTGGACGAAGACGGAGACCGTCGAGCTCACGGAGGCCGAGCGGACGGTGGGGTACCGCCTGGTCACCGTCGTCCCCGGCTCGATCACCAAACCTGACGGGACGCTTCAGCAGGCGCCGTGCGTGATCAAGGTCGACGGCAAGAAGGTCACTGACAACAACGGTGGGAAGAGCTCCGGGGGATGCACTTTCAGGATCTACTAGTCGCGACGCATCGACGGTGATGAGCAGTATCCCGGCTTCCCTGCCGCCCGCACACGGTCACCTCACTTCTCGAACCCCTCGACGCCCTCCACGAAGTGGTCGAACTCGCCCGCCTGTACGCCCAGTACGAACGCGTCCCACTTGCGGCGGTTCGTCGTCACGACGTTGTCCGGATCGCTGGTCTCGCGGATGTAGACGGGGGCCTCGGGGTCGTCCTCGCCGTTGCCCTCGCCGAAAGCCAGCTCGATCCAGGGGCCGGGGCCGGTGGCGTCGTCGGGGGCGGCGCGGATCCAGTCGAGGTCCGGGGGGATGTCAGACACGGGCGGGTTCCTTGTCGAGTTTGAGTACGTGGAGAAGGGCTCGGAAGGAGGAGGGGGTGGTGGCGAGGGTGGCTTGGGTGGGGTCGGCGGATTCGGTGAGGTGGATTGTGGCGGGGTCGGTGGCTATGTGTATGCAGGAGTCGCCCGCCCCGCAGTAGGACGACTTCTGCCAGGACATGTGCTGGGGCATGTCGTTCCTTTCAGAGGCCGTGGATCAGGTTGTGGATGAAGTCGCGGGACTTCTCGGGCTTGAGGGCCAGGCCGTCCAAGCGGTCGAGCAGGACCCGGTACATGTACAGCTGTGCTTCGGCGTCGAGGAAGGTCGGCCCGTGCGACTGGTCGAGATGGACGGTGTCGAGCGGAGGTACCGGCCCCCCGGAGTAGAAGATCGACTGTCCGGAGCCGGGGAACGAGCCGGCATCGAACGTGAGTACCTTCAAGGTGATGTGCTCACGTTCGCTCATGGCCAACAGGTGCTGAAGCTGTTTCCTGGCCACGGTCGGTCCGCCGAACTGCATGCGCAGAGCTGCTTCGTGGATGATCGCCGCGTACGGGGTCGGGCGGTCCCCGAAGAGCACGTCCTGGCGCTTGATGCGGAACGACGCGCGGTGCTCGATGTCGGGTGGGGACAACTCGGGTACGACCTGGCGGAACAGTTCGCGGGCGTGGTCGATGATCTGTAGCAGGCCGGGGATGTGCACAGTCACGGCTGCACGTAGGCGTACGGCGTGGTGCTCCAACTCCGCGAGATCGAGCAGGGCGGCGGGCAGACGGTCGCGGTATTCCTCCCACCAGCCGCGGGTGCGGTCGGAGGTCATGTCCGTGAGCGCCTCGATCAGGTCTCTGTCCGGGCATTTGTAGTGGCAGCCGAGCGTACGCACGCGCTCGGGGCTCACCCCGGCGCGCCCGGCCTCCACGTTGCTGATCTGGTTCTGTTGAACGCCGAGCAGGCGGCTGGCCTGTGTGGACGACAGCCCGGCGCGCTCCCGGAGCTTGCGCAGCTCGGTGCCCAGCCGGAGTTGACGTCCCGTCGGGTTACTTCTCACGGGCTTGCCCGCTCCTTTCGCACGCAGGTCACTCACACGGGTGGTAGATCAGTGCTTTTCTAGATTCCGTGTAAGACCTTTTATGGGCATCGCTATCGTAGGTCATGCACCAACTCCCCTCTGTAATCGGAGACTTCCATGGCCACCGTATCCCCGTCCTGGAGCTACACCCTTCGTCTCCCCCGAGACCCCCGTTCCCCCGGCGTAGGGCGCGCCACTCTCCGGGCCGTGCTCGCCGCGCATGACCTCTCCGAACTCACCCCTACCGCCGAGCTGTTGGCCACCGAGCTGCTCACCAACGCTCATCGGCACACCGCGCAGGAGTACGCCCTGCGAGTGCTGGAGATCGGTGGGAGGTTGCGGGTGGGAGTGTGGGATCGGGACTGGCTGGTGCCGGTGGGGTTCAACGAGGACGTACCCGCCGAACCCGAAGCCGAGCGTGGGCGTGGGCTCCACCTCGTACGTGCCTGCTCCCAGGGTCGGGGTGTGTCCGTGTTGCGCGACCTCGGTGTCTCACAGGGTGGGAAGCTGCTCTGGGTCGACTGCGGGGCCGTCGAGTGATCATTCCGCCGGGGCGGGGTCCGCTCTACACTTACCGTCGGCGGACTGGCGCGCGGTGAGGGGCGGTTGACGGTGCGTAAGGCGTGGATCGTGGTGATCGCTGCCGGCAGCGCCGGGCTCAGCTTCGTGATGCTGCTGGTCGTGGGTGTCTACCTGGTCGCCGGAAATCTTGCCAACGGGATCGGCGGGAAGTCGGTCGGGTTGGCCAAGGGGGCCGTGCCCGCCGCCTATCAGACGCTCGTGCAGAAATGGGGCAATCTGTGCGACGCCATCAATCCGGCGTTGCTCGCCGCACAGCTGTATCAGGAGAGCGGGTTCAATCCGAAGGCGCAGAGCCATGCCGCCGCGCAGGGGATCGCGCAATTCATTCCGGGGACCTGGGCCACGCATGGGCTCGACGGGGATGGTGACGGGGATCGTGATGTGTGGGATCCGAATGACGCGATTCCGTCGGCCGCCTCGTACGACTGCTCGCTCGCTTCGTACGTGAAGGACGTACCCGGTGATCCGACGGCGAACATGCTCGCTTCCTACAACGCGGGGGCGTACGCCGTCATCAAGTACGGGGGCGTCCCGCCGTACAAGGAGACCCAGAACTACGTCAAGACGATCACGACGCTGTCGGAGAGTTTCGCCGCGCCCACGACCCGGGTCGATCCGAGCGAGCAGGCGGCCGGGGCCATCGCGTACGCGCAGAAGAAGCTCGGGACGCTGTATCTGTGGGGTGGCAACGGCACCGCTGACCAGGGTGGACGCTTCGACTGCTCGGGGCTGACGAAGGCGGCGTACGCGAGCGTGGGGATCACGCTGCCGCGGGTCGCGAACGATCAGTACAACGCCGGGCCGCATCCTTCGCGGGACGAGCTGCTGCCCGGGGATCTGGTGTTCTTCTCCGACGACCTCACCAATTCCCGGGCCATCCGGCACGTCGGGATCTATGTGGGGGGCGGATACATGATCGACGCGCCGCGGACGAATGCCGTCATCCGGTTCGACCCGATTGACACCCCCGACTACTTCGGCGCCACCCGGGTCACCGAAGATGGCGCGAAAGCGTTGCCCACGACGGTCTGACAGCGCCGTAATTATCCGTGAAACCCTGCCCTGAGCTGCGGAGACGTGTCTCTCTTCGATAACGTCTGAGTGATCATTCGGTGGAGGGTGGAACGCATTGAAGGGGAGTGTGCGTTCCTATTTGACGTAGCGCGTTGACGCTCACGCGGAAGCACTACGTACACCACGGGGGTGGCACAGCGCGGCGCACGTACGGGTGCGGTCGCGGGAACGATGACGAAAGGGCCGCAGCACGATGGCTGGACTCGCCGCGCATGCCGCACTTGCCGCTGAATCCGGATCGAATCCCGACGTCGAGCTGCTGTACGACATCAACGGTCTCGCCAAGGACGCGCCGGCCTGGCTCGACCGGGTGATGGAGTTCGTGGGTGAGTACGGGCTCCTCTTCGCGATGGTGCTGCTGATCCTGGGGTGCTGGTGGGAGGTGCGGAAGCGGGGCGGGGAGGACGCCGCCTCGTCCGTGGCCGCGCTCGTGTGGGCGCCGCTTGCCGCCGGGATCGCCGTGCTGGTCAACGTGCCGATACGCGGGTTCGTGGAGCGGCCTCGGCCCTTTCTCGATCACGAGGGGCTGGAGGTGCTGGTCTCCGGCAAGACCGACTACTCGTTCGTGAGCGATCACGCGACGCTGATCATGGCGATGGCGGTGGGGTTGTTCGTCGCCAATCGGAAGTTCGGGATGGTCGGGCTCGTTATCGGGCTGCTTGGTGGGTTCATCCGGGTTTACATGGGTGTGCACTATCCGACTGACGTGATCGGTGGGTTCGCGTTGGGGACCGCTGTCGCGTTGCTGCTTTCGCCGCTCGCGATGGCTTTGCTCACGCCGTTGATGAAGGCGGTAGAGCGGTCGCCTCGGGTGGGGTGGGTTGTGCGGGCTCGGGGGCGGGACGGGGGGCGTGCGGTGATTCCGGGGGCGCGGGTCGAGGCGGCTTCGGCGGAGGAGCGGGATCTGGCGGCCTGAGGGTTCGCCCGGGATCTTTTCGCCCCCGCCGCCCCTACCCGTCCCATCCTCAGGGGCTTGTGCCCCTTTGACCCCCTTGGGCGCCTAATGGGCGCCTGATGGCTCGGGGGTCGGTTGTTTGGAGGGTGCTGGTGGTTCGTGGCTTGTCGCGCGGTTCCCCGCGCCCCTAAAAGCCAAAAGCCAAAGCCAAGGCCGAGCGGGTACCCCGGCCTCCTACAGGGCCTGCGGGAACGTGAAGAACCTGTTCGGGTCGTACTTCTTCTTCAAGGTTGTGAGGCGAGGGGCCGCGTCGCCGTAGTACGCCTTCTTCCAGTTGGTGAGGGTGGGGTCGGTGTAGTTCTGGTAGGCGGCGCCGGAGGCGTGGCGGGTCATGGACTTGTGGGCCGTGTTGAGCCAGGACTGGGCCGTCGTGCCGGAGGTGCCGCGCTTCCAGGAGGCGAGGTACTGCGCCAGCATCCGGGAGCGGCGGTGGACGAAGGCCGTGGCCGTGGGGGAGACGCGGTTGACCTGGCCGCCCAGGGCTGTGAGCTGGACGGAGCCGGCCCCGCCCTTCATGCCCGTGATCTGGGTCAGCAGGGTCTGGATACCCGCCGACGAGATCGAACGGTCGAAGAAGTCCGAGCGGGCCGCGTACGTCTCGCGGCCCAGCGCGCCCTTGGGGGAGCGGCCCGGGGTCGAGCCGGGCAGATGGCACTGGGCGTCGGTCGAGAAGGAGGAGCAGCCGGCGTAGCCCTCCATGGCGGCCTCGTACGAGCGGCGCCTGAGGGAGACGCTGCGGGCCGGGGTGCCGACGCGGTCGGCCAGGCGGTCGAGGGCGTTCTCGAGTTCGCCGTACGTGCCGAGGGAGAAGGCGGCGACCGAGACGGACGGGCTGCCCCCGTTCCCCAGGTGGCAGGAGGACCAGATCTCGTCGGGCTGTGCCGGGCCCCACTCCTGCCAGGCCTTCAGTACGGCGGCGGCCTTGGACCACGGCCAGGTGAGGTACGCGGTGACGCCCTGGGGGGCCGCGTGGGTCTTGAAGCGGAGTTCGGTGACCACGCCGAAGTTGCCGTTGCCGGCGCCTCGTAGGGCCCAGAAGAGGTCCTTGTTGGTGGTGGCGTTCGCGGTGAGCAGCTTTCCGTCCGCCGTGATCAGCGTGGCCTGGGTGAGGCTGTCGCAGGTCAGGCCGTAGGCGCGGGAGGTCACGCCGTGGCCGCCACCGAGGGTCAGGCCGGAGACGCCCACGGTCGGGCAGGAGCCGGCGGGGATGGTCACGCCCTTCGCGGCCAGGGCGCGGTAGACGTCTATGAGCTTCGCGCCGGCGCCGACCACCGCCTCGTTCGCGGAGGCGCGGATCTTGTTCAGCTTCGAGACGTCTATGACCAGGCGGCCGTTGCCGGAGGACCAGCCCGCGTAGGAGTGGCCGCCGTTGCGGATCGAGACCTTGATCTCGTGAGCCCTGGCGTACGCGAGGGTCGTGCGGATGTCGTCGGGGTGGGCGACGTAGGCGACCGCGGTGGGCTTGAGGGTGTCGAAGCGGGTGTTGTAGAGCTGGCGGGCTGTCGACCAGGCCTTGTCGCCGGGGAGGACGAGGGGGCCGTCGAGGTCTCGGGCGAGGGCGGACCAGTTGGCGGCGGTGGCCTTGGACGCGGTGCCTGCGCCGGTGGCTGCGGCCGTGCGGAGGGAGGTGACCGTGGCGCCGGTGGTGCCGTCGGTGGGGTTCGGGTCGCTGCCGCCTGTACAGGCGGCAGCCGTCAGGGTGGTCAGTGCGGCTGCGCCGCCGATGAACATACGTCGTTCCATGTGCGCCTCCCGGTGCGCCGCGTGGGGTTGGTCGTGGAACGAGACGGGGTTGACGGGGGCGGGGTTCCCGGATTTTCGCCCCCGCCGCTCCTGCCCGTCCCCCTCCCCCTCCCCAAGGGCTGTGCCTCTTCGACCCGATTCTGGGGGCTGCCGCCCCCAGGCCCCCCGCCGGGGGGTGTGGGGGCGGTTGGTGTGGTTCGTCCGTGCGGGCGCGTCGGGTTTTTCGCGCAGCTCCCCGCGCCCCTTTCGGGGGGCGGGGTGGGTGGGTGTGCGTAGGGCCGGGGTCAGCTGGGGATTTGTTGTTCCTGTAGTTGGTCGACTACTTGAAGTCACTGATCGGGGGGAGGAGTGATGTGGAACGCTTGAGTCCGATGGTGTGGGTGAGGTGACGGGTGCGGGATCGTGTATCGGAATCTGCGCGTGCCCTCACCGTGAGCATTCCGTGACCTCACCGCACTGTCGGCAGGGGTTCACTCGCCGTTCACTTCCGTCCATTGGCGGCTTCACCTGATCTGCCTAATTTCGGCCTTACCCGGTGCGGGGTGCGGACCGAAATGCGGCGCGCAACCCGTGACGACAGCAGTCTGAGGGACTGAAGGCATCAGCTGGACAGGTCCCGAAGCTGATACGACGACTTCGCACGCCGCCATGTGGACGGCGGCTCCTGGAAGGAACTCCCGAAAGTGAAGCTTCAGCGCAAGAACCGGCTGCGCGCCCTTTCTCTCGGTGCTGTCGCCCTCACCGGCGTCCTGACCCTCACGGCATGCGGGTCCGACGACACCAGTGAAGGCGCGAGCGGCACCGGCGACAGCTCGGCGCCCGCCGGCAACATCGACTGCGGCGACGCCAAGGGCCAGCTGCTGGCCGACGGCTCCTCCGCGCAGAAGAACGCGATCGACGCCTGGGTGAAGCAGTACCAGAGCACCTGCAAGGACGTCGTGATCAACTACAAGGGCAGCGGCTCGGGCGCGGGCATCACCGCGTTCACCCAGGGCCAGGTCGCCTTCGCGGGCTCCGACTCGGCGCTGAAGCCCGAAGAGGTCACGGCCTCCAAGGAGATCTGCTCCGGCGGTCAGGGCATCGACCTGCCGATGGTCGGCGGTCCGATCGCCGTTGGTTACAACGTCCCGGGTGTCGAGAACCTGGTCCTGGACGCCAAGACCCTCGCCCTGATCTTCGACAGCAAGATCACCAACTGGAACGACGAGGCCATCGCGGCGCTGAACCCCGACGCCACGCTGCCCGACCTCAAGATCCAGGCCTTCCACCGCTCGGACGAGTCCGGCACCACGGACAACTTCACCAAGTACCTGATCGCCGCGGCCCCCGACAACTGGAAGTACGAGGGCGGCAAGGCCTGGGAGGCCAAGGGCGGCCAGTCCGCGCAGGGCTCCTCCGGTGTCGCGCAGGGCGTGAAGGAGACCAAGGGCGCGATCTCCTACATGGAGCTCTCCTACGCCAAGGACGGCATCAGCACGGTCGACGTCAAGACCGGTGCCGCCGAGCCGGTCAAGGCGACCGTCGAGAACGCCACCAAGGCCATCTCCGAGGCCGAGATCGTGGGCACCGGCAAGGACCTCGCGCTGAAGCTGAACTACAAGCCCACCGCCGAGGGCGCCTACCCGATCACCCTCGTCACCTACGAGATCGTCTGTGACAAGGGCAACAAGGCGGACACCCTGCCCGCCACCAAGTCCTTCCTGACCTACGTCGCGTCCGAGGACGGCCAGGCGCTGCTCTCCGAGGCCGGGTACGCCCCGATGCCCGAGGAGATCATCACCAAGGTCCGTACGACCATCTCGGAACTGAGCTGACCTGAGTGCGGTCCAGTCCCCACCGGGACTGGGCCGCACCGTCCGGTGCACCGCCGCCAGGAGTCTCCCGCCACCGCGGGCGGCTCCGCCCCGAGCCGCCGCCCGCCCGACGGCGGCTCCGCAGACCGGAGAACCTGATGGACATATCGACCAAAGACACTCCCGCTCCCCCCACCCCACCGACTTCCGAGACCGCCGAGGACAAGCGCGCCGCCCGAGGCGTCACACGCATCGGCGACCGGGTCTTCCTCGGCCTCTCCCGCGGATCCGGCATCTTCCTGCTGGTGCTCATGGCGGCCATCGCCGTGTTCCTCAGCTACCGTGCCGCGCTCGCCATCAGCAAGGACGAGGCCAACTTCTTCACCACCTTCGAGTGGAACCCCACCGCGGTCCCGCCGGTCTTCGGCATCGCGGTCCTGGCCTTCGGCACCATCGTCTCGTCGATCATCGCGATGGCCATCGCGGTCCCGGTCGCGGTCGGTATCGCCCTCTTCATCACGCACTACGCCCCGCGCAAGCTGGGCGGCCCGATCGCATACGTGATCGACCTGCTCGCCGCGGTGCCGTCCATCGTGTACGGCCTCTGGGGCATCCTGGTCCTCGTACCGCAGCTCGACGGGTTCTACGGCTGGCTGAACGACTACCTCGGCTGGACCGGCATCCTGTCGTGGGAGGGCGGCGCCCCCCGCTCGATGCTCACCGTCGGCATCCTGCTCGCGATCATGATCCTGCCGATCATCACCAACGTGAGCCGTGAGGTCTTCCGCCAGGTCCCGCAGATGCACGAGGAGGCCGCCCTGGCCCTCGGCGCCACCCGGTGGGAAGTCATCCGCATGGCGGTGCTGCCCTTCGGGCGCTCCGGTGTCATCTCCGCCTCGATGCTCGGCCTCGGCCGCGCGCTCGGCGAGACCATGGCCGTGGCGATGGTCCTGTCGTCCAGCTTCGAGATCAACCTCAGTCTGCTCGACCCGGGCGGCGGCACCTTCGCCCAGAACATCGCCAGCAAGTTCAGTGAGGCCACCGAGATGGGCCGGGACGCCCTCATCGCCTCCGGTCTGGTCCTGTTCGTCATCACCCTGCTGGTCAACGGCGCGGCCCGGCTGATCATCGCCCGCCGCAAGGAGTTCTCGGGGGCCAACGCATGAGCAACGCAACTCTCTCCCCGAAGGGCCCGAGCACGCTCCGCGCCGCGTCCCTGCCCAAGTGGTTCGCCTGGGCGGTCGCCGCCGGGTCGATCGCCCTGGGCCTCGGCATCAGCGCCGTGGCCGGCCTCGAAAGCTCCATCCAGTGGGCCCTGATCGCCGGCATCCTCTTCGTCCTCGGCTCGTACGGCATCGCCGCCCGCGTCGAGGGCAAGCGGCAGGCCAAGGACCGGGTGGCGACCAGCCTCGTCTGGGTCGCGTTCCTGCTCGCGGTGCTCCCGCTGGTCTCCCTCATCTGGGAGACCATCAGCCGCGGTGTGAAGGTCCTCGACGGCTACTTCCTCAGCCACTCGATGGGCGTGGTCTCCACCACCGAGCCCGGCGGCGGTATCTACCACGCCATCCTCGGCACCCTGGAGCAGGTCGGCATCGCCGCCGTCATCTCCGTGCCGATCGGTGTGCTGACCGCGATCTACCTGGTCGAGTACGGCCGCGGCAAGCTCGCCAAGGCCGTCACCTTCTTCGTCGACGTCATGACGGGTATCCCGTCGATCGTCGCGGGTCTGTTCGTCCTCAGTACCTGGATCCTGATCCTGGGGATGGGCCCCTCCGGTTTCGCCGGCGCGATGGCGCTGACCATCCTGATGCTGCCGGTCGTCGTCCGTTCCACCGAGGAGATGCTCAAGCTCGTCCCGAACGAGCTGCGCGAGGCCTCGCTGGCCCTGGGCGTGCCGAAGTGGCGCACCATCCTCAAAATCGTGCTGCCGACCGCCATCGGTGGTATCACGACAGGTGTGATGCTCGCGGTCGCCCGTATCGCCGGTGAGACCGCTCCGGTCCTGCTGCTGGTCTGGGGTTCGTCCTACATCAACGCGAACCCCTTCGCCGACCCGCAGGCCTCGCTGCCGATGTACATCTATCTGCAGTTCCAGCAGAGCGGCGGCTCCGGAGCGGCGTACGACCGTGCCTGGGCGGCGTCACTGACGCTGATCGCCTTCATCATGATCCTGAACCTGGCGGCCCGCGGCATCGCCCGCTGGAAGGCGCCGAAGACCGGTCGCTGACGCGGCCATACAGCGACCAGTTCCCCCGCGAAAGAAGCAGTGATTCCCATGGCCAAGCGAATTGACGTCAGCGGCCTCAACGCCTACTACAGCTCCTTCCGAGCCATCGAGGACATCTCGATGGCCATCGAGCCCCGTACGGTGACGGCCTTCATCGGCCCCTCCGGCTGCGGCAAGTCCACGTTCCTGCGCACCCTGAACCGGATGCACGAGGTCACGCCGGGCGGCCGCGTCGAGGGCAAGGTCATGCTCGACGACGAGAACCTGTACGGCGCCGGGGTCGACCCGGTCTCCGTGCGGCGTGAGGTCGGCATGGTCTTCCAGCGTCCGAACCCGTTTCCCACGATGTCGATCTACGACAACGTGGCGGCGGGCCTGAAGCTGGTCGGCGGCAAGAAGAAGTCCGAGCTGGACGACATCGTCGAGAAGTCCCTCAAGGGCGCGAACCTCTGGAACGAGGTCAAGGACCGCCTCAACAAGCCGGGTTCCGGCCTCTCCGGCGGTCAGCAGCAGCGGCTGTGCATCGCCCGCGCGATCGCGGTCCAGCCGAACGTGCTGCTCATGGACGAGCCGTGCTCGGCGCTTGACCCGATCTCGACGCTCGCCATCGAGGACCTCATCGGTGAGCTGAAGGAGCGCTTCACGATCGTCATCGTGACGCACAACATGCAGCAGGCGGCGCGTGTCTCCGACCGCACGGCGTTCTTCAACCTCTCGGCCGTCGGGCAGCCCGGCAAGCTCATCGAGATAGACGACACGGAGCGGATCTTCTCCAACCCGTCCGTCCAGGCCACGGAGGACTACATCTCCGGGCGCTTCGGCTAGGCCGACGTCTAAAGAACCCCTCGCGGTGCTGCATGGCGGTGCCGCCGCGAGGTAGGTAAAGGGCCCGCCCCCGGCTCCCGGGGGCGGGCCCGTCCTCGTTGGGGGCGGGTGACCCGGCGCGGGCCGGTCCGTGCTCGTCGTCTCGTACATCGCCCACGACCGGGACCGCTTCGACACGATCGGCCACCTCGGCGAGGCCGTGGTCGTCACCGAGGGCGACGCGGCTCGGCATTCCGCCGGCAAGGAGACGGCCGGGGGAGGCGGTGTGGGAAGACTCTTCGTACGGCGCTGTGGGAAGACTCTTTCGTACGGCGTTGTGGTTCGAGGTCACCCGGCGGTGGTGCTCCGCTGCCGTTCCAGAACAGGATGTTCCACGCCGTCGCCCGCCCCGGCGAGATCCGCTTCCGGCTCAACTCGCTGACGCGGGACGTGTTCGCGCTGTACGCGGCGCTGGTGCAGTGGCCGACCTGGCCGGTGGAGCGGTTCTGGGGCAGGACCCTGGCGCTGTGCGTCGCCGGACTCGTCTACGGACGGCGGCCTTGGCATCCTGCTCGGTGCGCCGGTGCGGGGCGAGTTGGAGGGCATGTCCACCGAAGTCATGGCAGGCCTGGTCGACATGGGCCTGCAGAACCCGATCCTCCCCCCGCCGCCGACCGGACGGGCCTGTGGGCGCTGCCGAGTCACGGGCCGGTGCAGGTCGCCACGGCGGCCGGGCTGCTGGTCTTCGCCGCCCGCACCTGGTCGGTCGTACGCCGCCTCCCGGACGGGCCCGGCACGGGTGCCCCGGCTGCCCGAGGGCCGGCCGCAGGCCTCCGCCGACAGCCAACGAGGCCGCGGTCGACCGTGCGGCCGGGCTCGGGGGAATGCCGTGCGGTCAGAGGAACGCCAGGTTCACGATCCAGAAGCTCGTCGCGGCGACCAGGGCCGCGGCCGGCATCGTGATGAACCAGCCGAGGATGATGTTCTTGGCCACGCCCCAGCGGACGGCGTTCACGCGCTTGGTGGCTCCGACGCCCATGATCGCCGAGGTGATGATGTGGGTCGTGGAGATGGGGGCCTTGAAGATGAAGGCCGTGATGAACATGATCGACGCGCCGGTGGTCTCGGCGGCGAAGCCCTGCGGCGGGTCGAGTTCGATGATCTTCCGGCCGAGGGTGCGCATGATGCGCCAGCCGCCCGCGTACGTGCCGAGGGAGAGCATGACCGCGCAGACGATCTTCACCCAGACCGGGATGGGGTCGCCGTAGTCCTCGACGTCCGCGATGACCAGGGCCATCACGACGATGCCCATCGTCTTCTGGGCGTCCTGGAGACCGTGCCCGAGGGCCATGCCCGCTGCCGACACGGTCTGCGCTATACGGAAACCGCGCTTCGCCTTGTGCGGGTTGGCGCGACGGAAGAACCACATGATCGCCGCCATCACCAGATAGCCGACGACCAGGCCGACCAGTGGTGACACGAACATCGGGATGACGACCTTCTCGAGCACGCCGGACCAGTAGACCGTCGTACCGCCCGCGAGTGCCGCGCCCACCATGCCGCCGAACAGCGCGTGGGAGGAGGAGGACGGGAGGCCGAAGTACCAGGTGACGAGGTTCCAGGTGATCGCGCCGACCAGTGCCGCGAAGAGGATGCCCATCCCCTTCGAGCCCTCGGGCGTGGAGATCAGGCCCTCGCTGACCGTCTTGGCGACGCCGCTGCCGAGGAAGGCGCCGACGAGGTTCATGACCGCGGCCATGGCGAGGGCCGCGCGTGGCGTCAGCGCGCGGGTCGACACCGAGGTCGCGATCGCGTTCGCGGAGTCGTGGAAGCCGTTGGTGTACGTGAAGAAGAGCGCGACCCCGATGGTCACGACCAGAGCGAAGGTGTCCATGAAGGGTTCAGGACTCCTTGACCGCGATGGTCTCCACCGTGTTCGCCACGTGCTCGAAGGCGTCCGCCGCCTCTTCCAGCACATCCACGATCTGCTTGAGCTTGAGGACCTCGATGGCTTCGTACTTGCCGTTGAAGAGCATGGCCAGCAGCTTGCGGTGGATCTGGTCGGCCTGGTTCTCCAGCCGGTTGACCTCGATCCAGTACTCCGTGAGGTTGGCCATGGTCCGCAGGTTCGGCATGGCCTCGGCGGTCAGCTCGGCGGCCCGCGCCAGCACCTCGATCTGCTGCTCGACGCCCTTGGGCAGTTCCTCCACGTTGTAGAGGACGACCAGGTCGACGGCCTCCTCCATGAAGTCCATGATGTCGTCGAGGGAGGACGCGAGGTTGTAGATGTCCTCGCGGTCGAAGGGCGTGATGAACGAGGAGTTCAGCTGGTGGAAGATCGCGTGGGTGGCGTCGTCACCGGCGTGTTCAGCGGCCCGCATACGCTCTGCGATCTCGGCCCGGCTGGCGGTGTCCGCCCCGAGCAGTTCCATGAGGAGTTTCGAGCCCGTGACGATGTTGTCCGCGGACGCGGCGAACATGTCGTAGAAGCTCGTCTCCCTGGGGGTCAGACGAAAGCGCACGTGGGGTCCTCGGTATGCATCGGTTTCGGTCAGGCTGATGCTAGGCGCATCATCCGGCCACGGCTAATGGGCCGTCCCCCAGTGTCGCCCATCAGGCAGATTGACCGGCAGGGGGGCCGCCTGCAGGGCGTATACCCGCCAAAGTTCGATACCATATACCCGGTAGGGGTATAAGTCTGGAGGCTGCGATGACGACCACAGGGGCCGGCGCTGAAGTGCCCTCCGCCGTAGAGGCCGTAGACGGTGTGGAGCCGGGTGTCGTGACCGACCACGACCGTGGAATCCACGGGTACCACGACCAGAAGGGCGAACATCTCAAGCGTCTGCGGCGCATCGAGGGGCAGATCCGTGGGCTCCAGCGGATGGTCGACGAGGACGTCTACTGCATCGACATACTCACCCAGGTCTCCGCCTCCACCAAGGCCCTGCAGTCCTTCGCGCTGCAACTCCTGGAGGAACACCTGCGGCACTGCGTCGCCGACGCGGCCCTCAAGGGCGGCGCCGAGATCGACGCGAAGGTGGAGGAGGCCACGAAGGCGATCGGGCGGCTGCTGCGGACCTGAGGGCCGGGGGAGTCGGCGGCCGTGCTGCCGGGGGGCGCTTTTCGGCCACCGGGTGCGGCCGCCGAATACGGCCCCTGGGCGCCCGCCCGTTACCGGGGCGGTTCGTCCTCGTGGGCGCGCTCTTCCCAGACGCGCAGGACCTCGTCGATACGGTCGGGGCTGAGGCGGTCGCCCTCGGTGGCCGAGGCCGCGATGATGAGGTCGCCGCAGAGCTCGATCTCGGCGAGGGCCACGTGGTCCTGAACCGCCGTACCGCCTGCCGGAGCCACGCGCATCACCTCTTCTCTGCCGTCACCGACTCCTAGGGTAGGCAGCGGTCCACAGCCGGCGCATGGCACCAACGGACCATTTCCGGCCCCGTACTTTCCGCTACCCCTCCGCGATCTTCCCGGCGTAGATGTCCTCGGGCCTCGGCAACCGTACGGCGACGGGGACGCCGAAGTCGTACAGCAGGGTCGTCGAGGCGACGGCGACGGTGCCCTGTTGGCCGCCGTTGACGAAGCTGAAGCGGTGGCGGACCTTGCGGATGCGGCCCTCGTCGTCGAGGTAGGCGTCGAAGGGGACCCGGGCGGTGGCGAAGCCCCTGGCGGCGGCGCGCAGGGGAGCCCGGTTGCTTTCGGAGGCCGCGCGGGACGCCGTCATGAGGTCGGCGGTGCCGCGGTAGTGCCGGACCCGGGTGCCGTCGACCTCGGTCTGGCCGACGAACCTCGCCGTACGCGTCCCGCGCAGCACCTCGGCGGCGGCGAACGGGTCGGTGGCGCCGCCGGTGACCAGATTGCCGTCGGAGAGGGTGCCCGTGTCGACGCGGACCCATTTGTCGGCGGGGACGCCCGCGCCGCGGTTCTTCATGAACAGGGCGCCGGGGGCGAGGAGTTCGGTGATCGGGCGGTGTTCGCTGCGGCCGGCGGGGTCGTGCGGGAGCAGCACCTTGAGTCGGCCGAGCTGTCTGCCGTAGTCGTAGACGCCCTCGCCGTGGATGGTCACGCGGGTGCCGCCGGTGGCCATCTCCATCTCCGTACGGGCCTTGGAGCTGCCCGCGCGGACGAGGGTGGGGGCGGCTCGGTGCAGCAGTTCCACCGGGTCGGAGGGGAGGGAGTCGTCGGCGAGGCCGCCGCCCGCACAGCCGGTGACACCGGCCGCGCCGACGATGAGTCCCGCCGCGACGAACACCGCGCCCGTTTTGCCGTGCCGCCGCGTCACCATCGCCTGCCGACCCCCTCGCCGGGTTTGTACCGGGTCCTCCTGCTCGTTCGGATAACGACGGGTGGGGAGGGTTGTCACGCCGTGCGCTCAAGAGCTCGGGGCGGCGGTTGTAGTGCGGCTGAGGGGTCGGGTTCGGCTGGTCGCGCCCCGCGGCGGAGCCGCAGATGTCACAGCCCGCGCCCCTTCAGGGCTTCGCCCCCGCGGGGAGCGGGCGGGCGGAGGGGAACACGTGTACTTGCCTTGGGTAACGTTGGGGGTGTGGCGCATCAGGACGAGCCGGTACCTCCGCAGCATCGTACGACCACCGTCGAACAGGGCCGCTTCTGCGTGGCGAGATGCAGTTGCGGCTGGCGTGGCCCGGCCAGACGGGCGCGGAGTCTGGCCCGGACGGACGCGGAGGGGCACACGACGAGCGGGGCGTGAGGGCTATGCGTGGCGGAGGGTCGCCAGGAACTCGTCGATCAGTTCCCGGTCGCGGGGCTGGGTGAGACGGTCGCGGGCGGTGGCCGGGTCCAGCCAGAGGATCCGGTCCACCTCGTGGTTGGGCTCGAAGTGGCCCTCGGCCGCCGCCTCGGCCGCCCAGTAACTCACCTGCTTGGCCCGCCCGTTGACGAAGTAGTGGGTCGTGGGCAGCCGGGGGCCCGGCGTGCAGCGGTGGCCGGTCTCCTCCTCGACCTCGCGCAGCGCGCAGGCGAGAGTGCCCTCGTCGCGCTTCAACTTGCCCTTGGGGTGCGACCAGTCGTCGTACTTCGGCCGGTGGACCAGGCAGATCTCCAGGTCCCCGCCGTCGGGCGAGCGGCGCCACAGGACGCAGCCCGCCGCCTGGATGATGGCGTGGGCTTTCTCGGTCACGACGTGCTCACCGCCTCCTTCTGCCAGGACTGCTGGAACGCGAACCGGGATGCCTCCACTTCGTGGCGCTGGTCGGCGTGGAGGACGCCGAGGGCGTAGGCCGTGGCCGGGGCGATACGGGGGGTGCGGGCGGCGGCGGCCGCCGCGGAGGCCGCTTCGGACGCGTCCCGGTGACGGTTGAGTGCCTCGCCGGCCGCGAGGAGGCGTACGTCGACGGGCACGGCCCCGGGGTGCAGGACCTCCAGGGCGTAGCGGTGGAGGCGGAGCAGAAGCCGTACCTGGTGCCAGGGGGCGTCCTGGGGGTGGGGCGCGGTGTCGGGGGAGAGGCCGTGGATGAGGGCCTCGGCGTTGTAGGGGTGGCCGGCCGTGTGGAGGGGGAGGCCGGTGACCGCGTCGCGGAGTCGGTCGTGGGCGGCGGCGGCGAGGGGGCGGAGGTCCGCGGCGGGGGCGGTGGGGGTGAGGGGGACCTCGCTGGCGAGGACGGCGACGTTGTCCGCGACGGCGTGGAAGCGGCTCGACCCGAGGGCCTGGAGGGCGGCGGAGTGGGCCCGGGTGCGGGCGAGGGTGAGCTGGCGGTCCAGGAGGGCGCCGGCTTTCGCGGCGCCGACGGTCAGGTTTCCGCGGTCGGGGGTTGCCGTGGGGCGGGTACCTGGGCCGGCGGTGCCGGGTTCCGCGGAACGGCCACCGGCAGCGGAGGCGGCGGTGCCGGAACGGCTGGCCGCGGCGGCGGTGGAGCGGGCGGGCATCGGCGCCTGGACGGGGAACGTCGTCGCTCCCGACAGGCGGTTCAGGGCCGTCACCAGGCGGTCCAGCCGTGCCGCGTACGCGTGTTCGCGGCCCAACGTGCCTGACAGCCAGGCCAGTTCGGGGCGAAGGGATTCCGACCAGTCGGTGTCGAGGAGAGGCCGGAAGGTGTGCAGCGTGCCGCTGATGCGGCGGGCCGAGCGGCGCAGGGCGAGGGCCGCGTCGGTGGACTCCTCGGCTCCGGCCGCCGCGCCCCCACCGGTCTCACGGTGGGTGCGCAGCGCGCGGAGGAACTCCGTGGCCTGGGCCCGCAGATAGCAGGCGACCGCATCGGCGGGTACGACCGTGGGGTCCGTGGGGTCAAGGTGTTGCTGTGCCACGCCGGCGCCTCCGGGCGTCAATGAGCATCTCCTGGACGTTGCGCAGGGGCTGGCCGTCCGCGTCGGTCGAGTGCCGGGTCCACTCGCCGTCGGGACCGAGGTGCCAGGAGGAGGTCGTGTCGGACATACCGGTCTCGAGCAGGCGGTTGAGCGCCGCCCGGTGGGCCGGGTCGGTGATCCGGACCAGGGCCTCGATCCGGCGGTCGAGGTTGCGGTGCATCATGTCGGCGCTGCCGAACCACACCTCGGGCTCGCCGCCGTTGCCGAAGCCGAAGATCCGGGAGTGTTCGAGGAAGCGGCCGAGGACCGAGCGGACCCGGATGTTCTCCGACAGACCCGGGACGCCGGGGCGGATGGCGCATATGCCGCGCACCCACACGTCGACCGGCACACCCGCCTGCGAGGCCCGGTACAGGGAGTCGATGAGCGCCTCGTCCACGATCGAGTTGACCTTGATACGGACGTGTGCGGGACGTCCGGCACGGTGGTGCTGGACCTCCTTGTTGACGCGGGCGATCAGGCCGTCGCGCAGGGACTTGGGCGCGACGAGGAGGCGGCGGTAGGTCTCGCGGCGCGAGTAGCCGGAGAGACGGTTGAAGAGGTCGGAGAGGTCCGCGCCGACCTGCGCGTCCGACGTCAGCACGCCCAGATCCTCGTACAGCCTCGCCGTCTTCGGGTGGTAGTTGCCCGTACCGACGTGGCTGTAGCGCCGTAGCGTCTCGCCCTCCTGGCGGACCACCAGGGACAGCTTGCAGTGTGTCTTCAGACCGACCAGGCCGTAGACGACGTGGCAGCCGGCCTCCTCCAGCTTGCGTGCCCACTTGATGTTGGCGTGCTCGTCGAAGCGGGCCTTGATCTCGACCAGGACGAGGACCTGCTTGCCGGCCTCGGCGGCGTCGATGAGCGCGTTGACTATGGGGGAGTCGCCGGAGGTCCGGTACAGGGTCTGCTTGATCGCGAGGACGTCCGGGTCGTCGGCCGCCTGCTCCAGGAACGCCTGCACCGACGTCGAGAAGGAGTCGTACGGGTGGTGCAGCAGCACGTCCCGGTTGCGCAGGGCGGCGAAGATGTCGGGCGCGGACGCCGACTCGACCTCGGCCAGGTCGCGGTGGACGCCGGCGACGAACTTGCGGTACTTCAGCTCGGGCCGGTCAAGGGAGGCGATGCGGAAGAGGCCGGTGAGGTCCAGGGGCCCGGTCAGCGGGTAGACCTCGGACTCCTTGATCTTCAGCTCGCGCACCAGCAGGTCCAGGACCTCCTGGTTGATGTTCTCCTCGACCTCCAGGCGCACCGGCGGCCCGAAGCGGCGCCGCATGAGCTCCTTCTCCAGGGCCTGGAGGAGGTTCTCGGCGTCGTCCTCCTCGACCTCCAGGTCCTCGTTGCGGGTGACCCGGAAGGCGTGGTGCTCCAGCACCTCCATGCCGGGGAACAGCTCCTCCAGATGGGCGCCGATCACGTCCTCCAGGGGGACGAACCGGCCCGGGGAGGCCTCCAGGAAGCGGGACAGCAGCGGCGGCACCTTGACGCGGGCGAAGTGCGAGGTGCCGGTCACGGGGTTCTGCACGCGTACGGCCAGGTTCAGGGAGAGACCCGAGATGTACGGGAAGGGGTGCGCCGGGTCGACGGCCAGCGGCGTCAGGACCGGGAAGATCTGGTGGCGGAAGAGCGTGAAGAGGCGGGCCTGCTCCTTCTCCGCCAGCTCGCTCCAGCGGACCAGGTGCACGCCCTCCTCGGCCAGGGCCGGGGCGACGTCCTCGTGGAAGCAGGCGGCGTGCCGGGCCATCAGCTCGCGGGAGCGGGCCCAGATCATCTCCAGCACCTCGCGGGGCTGGAGGCCGGAGGCGGAGCGGGTGGCCACGCCGGTGGCGATGCGGCGCTTCAGGCCGGCCACGCGGACCATGAAGAACTCGTCCAGGTTGCTGGCGAAGATCGCCAGGAAGTTCGCCCGTTCGAGGAGGGGGGTGTTCGGGTCCTCGGCCAGCTCAAGGACGCGCTCGTTGAAGGCGAGCCAGCTGCGCTCCCGGTCGAGGAAACGGCCCTGCGGCAGCCTTTCGCCTTCGTGCTCCTCCTCCTCGTACCCGTCGAGGTCGGCGTCGATGTCGGGTTCCAGGTCGGAGACCGCGGCCGACACCGTGTGCGGGCGGTGGCCCGTTATGGAGCCGACGGTCGGCTGTGCGTGCTGGACCTGGTCTGCCTGGGCGTTGGACTGGCTCATGACACCATTGTTCCGCGCCGCGAGCATCACAGGCGCGTCGGACAGGGCCGGTGGGAGTGCGGGGACGGGCGAGGAGGCGTTCGCGGCGTCGTTCGCGGCGATGTCCGCGTCGATGCGCGCGACGACACCGACGGCGGCGTGGTCCGGGGCGACGGGCGCGGTCGCACGGGGGCCGCTCCCCGCGCTCTTCCCGTTGCTTGGGCCGTTGCGTGGGGGAGGCGAGGGCTCGGGCACGACGGGGTTCATTGCGGAAGCGTCGCAAGGTCGTCTGAATCGCCGGTTACGAAGACCTTACGTGCGGGATAGCGCAGGGAGGACCGCCGGTTCCGCGGAAGCACGCGCGAGGCCCCGGCGCACACCATTTCGCCGTCGTGCACCGTTTACCTGTCGTACGCCGTCGGCACGCCCCTCCCCCTGTGGGAAGGGCGTGCCGGGTCGATGGCCGGCCCGTCGTGGCGTGGGCGGGGGTGCCGTCAGCGTGTGCGGCGGCGTAGCAGCCAGAAGGCGGCGGTGGTGGCGAGGACGGTGACGGCGAGGACGACGCCGGTGGCCATGAGGTGCAGGGGCCAGAAGTGCGAGGGCGGGTGTACCTCGGCGTACAGGCCGGTGAACTCGTGGTTGGCCATGCACGCCCGGACGGCGTCCGGGCCCGCGCCGTCGAAGCAGCTGAGGTCCGAGACCCGGGCGCCCGACTCGGTGACCGAGCCGAGGGCTATCTGGTCCGCCTCGTCCCGCACCATGCTCGCGGCCACGTCCGTGAGCGTCTCGGTGGGCCACAGCTCGCTGGTGTGCCGGTCGAGGTACACGTGGAACCAGGACATGAAGCCGACGGCCACGGCGAGCGCCGGCAGCGCGCGCCTCAGGGCGAGGCCCGCCAGGGCGCCGACGGCCAGCGCGCACAGGGCGTACGCCACGAGCAGGGGGCCTCGGTTCACCATCGGGTCGGGGTTGAACCACTCGTCGCCCACCATGCCCCGGTCCGACGCCCAGGTCGCGCGGTAGAGCAGGACCAGCACGCTGGTGCCGAGGACGAGCGCGACGGCGGGCACGGCCAGTTTGGCGGTCAGCCACCGCGTCGGGGTGACCGACTGGGTCCAGGCCAGCTTCGCCGTGCCCCGCTCCAGCTCGCGGCCGGTCAGGGCGGCACCGGCCCAGGCGGCCACGCCGTAGCAGAGGTAGGAGACGAGTGTGCCGATCATGCTCAGGTCCGAGCTGTACGTCATCGCCGCCGCGACGTCGATGCACGGGTCGCTGTCCCCGCAGGAGGCCACCTCCTGGTCGATCCGGGGCAGCGTGACGATCCGCAGCCAGAGCAGCCATCCGGCCATGGCCAGCACGTACCCGCCCCACACCAGCAGCGCCGAGCGGTGCAGGCGCAGCACGGTCCAGACAAGGCCGCGGGGGCGGAGGCCGCGGCGGGTGGCGGGGGCCCCGGGGACGGCGGGTGTGGTCGTGGCGGTCATGGGGTGCCTCCCGTACGCGGCGACGAGCCGGCTCCCGTACGCGGCGACGCGCTGCCTCCCGTACGGCGGCGCAGCAGGTGGAACGCGGCCAGGACCAGCAAGGCGGTGATGCCGAGGACGATGCCGGTCTCGACGAGTTGGAGGGACCAGAAGTGGGAGGAGGGGTGGAAGTCGGCGTAGTAACCGGCGACGTCGGACCGGCCGCAGGAGACGTCCACGCACGCCGCATTCGAGACACGGTCGCCCGAGGTGAGGACGATGCCGCGGTCGACCAGCTCGCCCGTCCAGTTCGGGTCGGGGGTTTTGGACACGAGGGTCTCGACCGGCCACAGGGCATGGCGCTGCGTCCGGAAGATGCTCATGAAGACCGCCACGCCCACGAACCCGGCGGCGAGCGCGGGCAGCGAACGGCGGATCAGCAGGCCGGCCAGGACGCCGAGGGCCAGGGCGAGCAGGGCGTAGGCGGTGGCGAGGGTGCCGTTGCCCGTGAAGGTGCTGTAGTCGAACCAGTCTTGGTTTCCCAGCGCGTGCCGCAGCCGCTCCCCCCGCCACCACACCAGGCGGTTCAGCAGGGTCAGCAGGACCGTCCCCGAGACGATGAGGGCGGCCGGGACCGTGAGGTTGGCGGCGAGCCAGCGGGTCGGGGTGACGGACTGGGTCCAGGCCAGCTTCGCCGTACCGCTCTCCAGCTCGCGGGCGATCAGGGCACCGCCCGCCCAGGCGCCGATCAGGGCGGGGGCGATGGTGAGGACCGCAAAGCCCAGGTTGACGGCCAGCCCGTAGTGGGAGTACACGGGGCCTGTCGGGCAGTAGTCTCTCGTCGCGCAGCCGCTCCTGACGTACTCCGCCCAGGCCGCGTCCACCACCGGTCCGGCGGCCCACACCAGGCCGCCGGCGGTCAGCACCACCAGCAGCCCCCAGAACCACAGTGCCGACTGATGCACGCGGAGCGTCGCCCGGATCAGCCCCCGGACCGGGGTCATGGCCCGGGCGGGGGCCGGGTTCCCGGAGCGGGCGGCCGGGGTCGCGGCGGTCTCGGTGGTCGTGGTGCTCATACCGCCGCCTCCCGCGCTTCGGCCCCGTCGGTCTCGTCCGTCTCGTCGGCGTGGTCACCGGCACCCAGGTCGTCGACGGTGAGGGCCGGAGCCTGAGGTGCCCTCAGGTGGGCGAGGACCAGCTCCTCCAGGGTCGGTTCGGCGGTCTGCCAGCCGGGGCCGACGGGGCCCTGCGGGCGGATCAGCGCGGTGAGCTGACGCCCCGTCGTGCGGGACTCGACGACCGTGTGCGGGGCGAGATCGCCGGCCGGGCCGGTGACCAGGGTGTGCGCGGCGAGGATCTCGTCCAGCGGGCCCGCGAGCCGGACGCGCCCGGCGCCCAGCAGGAACAGGTGGTCGCAGGAACCCTCCAGTTCGGCCACCACGTGCGAGGACATGACAACCGTGGTGCCGTGCTCGGCGGAGTCCGCGAGCAGGGTGCCCATCAGCTGGTGCCGGGCGAGCGGGTCGAGGTCGGCCATCGGCTCGTCCAGGAGCAGCAGTTCGGGCCGCTTGCCGAGGGCGAGGGCGAGTGCGACCCGGGTGCGCTGGCCGCCGGAGAGGGAGCGGATCTTGGCGTCCCGGCTCAGCCCGCCCGCGTCCACCACCCGCTCGGCGGCGGTCGCGTCCCAGCGCCGGGGGTTGAGTTCGTGGCCCAGCCGCAGTGTCTGGGCGACGGTCAGCTGCGGGTAGAGGGGCTTGTCCTGGGCGACGTACGCGATGCGCTCGCGGGCCGCCGCGGGGGTCGTACCCAGCACACTGATGACGCCCTCGGTGGGGGCGAGCAGCCCGGCCGCGTGGGCCAGGAGTGTCGACTTGCCCGCGCCGTTCGGTCCGACGACCGCGCACACCCGTCCCCTCGGCAGCCGCAGCGTGCAGTCGCGCAGCGCCCAGCCCCCCTGCCGCCACCCGAACTTCTTGCCGAGCGCGGCCGCCTCCATCGCGGTCCCCGTCATGCCTCGTCCCCCCGATCTTTCCGATCCAGCTGATCTTTTGTGAAGTGTTCGTCCAGGACGGACGTGAAGAGCGCCTCCACGTCGTCCCGTTCGAGCCCGGTCTCCCGGGCGCGCTCGGCCCAGCCGTCCAGCTCGGCCCGCAGCGGCGAGTCGACCGGTGCGATGCCCAGTGACTTGCGTACGAACGTGCCGAGGCCGCGGCGGGCCTCGACCAGGCCTTCGCGCTCCAGCTCGCGGTAGGCCTTCAGCACCGTGTTCGGGTTGATCGCGGTGGCTTCCACGACCTCGCGGGCCGTGGGGAGCTTGTCGCCGGGCTCCAACAGGCCGAGCCGCAGGGCCTGTTTGGTCTGGTGGACGATCTGCACGTAGGTGGCGACACCGCTGCGCCGGTCGATGCGGTACTCGACCACTCGGACAACCACCCTTTCACTAATTGAGTAGTGAAAGGGTGGTGCAAGAGAGGGGGCGGTGTCAACAACACCGCCCCCAGCCTGTGGAAAACTCCGGGTACGTCAGGTTTCGCTGCGGTACATCAGGTCCGTCTCGTACGTCACGAAGCCCAGGCGTTCGTAGACGGTCACCGCCGCCTTGTTGTCGGCGTCGACGTAGAGCATCGCGGTGGGCAGGCCCTGGGCGGCGAGGTGGCGCAGGCCGATCGTGGTGAGGGCCTTGCCGAGGCCGCCGCCCTGGGCGCCGGGGCGGACGCCGACGACGTACACCTCGCCGAGCTGTTCGGCGGCGTGCGCCTTCGTCCAGTGGAAGCCGATCAGTTCGGCGCCGCCCTCGCCGTGCCGCTCGGCCAGGAAGAAGCCCGCCGGGTCGAACCAGGGCTCGGCCTCGCGGTCGTCGAGGTCGCGCTGGGTGAGGGAGCCCTGTTCGGGGTGGTGGGCGAAGGCCTCCGCGTTCGCGGCGAGCCAGGCCGCGTCGTCCTCGCCGGGGACGAAGGCGCGGACGGTGACGCCCTCGGGGAGCACCGGCTCGGGCGGGTCGAAATCGGCCAGGGAGCGGCGCATCTGACGCAGTTCGCGGAAGAGCGTGAGGCCGAGGACCTGGGCGAGGTGGCGGGCGGCGGAGTGGCCGCCGTGCGCCCAGACGCGCAGGCGCTTGCCGGACTCGGCGAGCAGGGCGGAGCCGAGCGCCCGGCCGTGGCCGTGGCCCCGGTGGGAGGGGTGGACGACCAGCTCGGCGGCGGGGGCCTCGACGGGGTCGGTGTCCTCCAGCTGGGCGTAGCCGACGAGGTCCTCTCCGGCGGTGAGGAGGAGGTGACGTACGCCTTCGCGGGGGCCGCCGCGGAGCTGGAGGCGGCCCTGCTCGGACACCGCCTGTTGGCCGTCCACCTGGGCGGCCTCGTCCAGCAGGGCGAGTACGACGTCCCTTTGGGTGGCGGTCAGGTCCAGGCGGGTTTCGATGCGGCGCGCTCCGCTGGGCTGGGCCGTGTCGTCGCTGGTCATGGGTACGAGGTTAACCGGGGGTGCGGTGGGAGGGCGCCTATGAGCTCGGCCGGTTCTGTGCGCTGGCGGGTGCGGCTTGAATGTGGCGGGTCGCGCCCCGCGGCGGAGCCGCAGATGTCACGGTCCCGCGCCCCTGTTGGTGCCGATTCGTTCCGAGTCCTCCTTGATGGCAACCAGGTCGTAACCATGAACCCCCTGCCGCGCTACGCGCGTTGACCCTAGGCTTCGGCCGCACGGGGCCTGTTCTCACGTTTCTCTTACTTCTCACGAATCCAGGGGGGCACATGTCAGCCACACCCCAAGCGCAGCGCCGCAGAAGCCGCCGTAACCGGATGCTCGCCGCCGCGGCCGGCCTGGCGACCGTCGGGGCGCTGGCCGCCGCGATCCCGGCGAGCGCCGGTGAGGCGGAGTCTCACAAGCCCGGCAAGAGCAAGCCGCGGTACCAGGACGTGCAGCTGCTGTCGTTCAACGACCTGCACGGCAACCTGGAGCCGCCGGCCGGTTCCTCGGGCCGGGTGACCGAGCTGCACGAGGACGGTACGACCACGACGATCAACGCCGGTGGTGTCGAGTACCTGGCCACGCACCTGCGGGAGGCCCGCAAGGCCAACACGAAGTTCTCGATCACGGCCGCCGCGGGTGACATGGTCGGCGCCTCCCCGCTGATCTCGGGCCTGTTCCACGACGAGCCCACCATCGAGGCGCTGAACGGGCTCGACCTCGATGTGACGAGCGTCGGCAACCACGAGTTCGACGAGGGCGCCAAGGAACTCTCCCGCCTGCAGAAGGGCGGCTGCCACAAGGTCGACGGCTGCTACGTCGAGGGCAAGAAGTTCAAGGGCGCCGACTTCCCGTACCTCGCGGCGAACGTCATCGAGGAGAAGACCGGCAAGCCGCTCCTGAAGCCCTACTGGGTGTGGAAGAAGAACGGCGTCAAGATCGGCTTCATCGGTGTGACGCTGGAGGACACCCCGGGCGTCGTCTCCGCCGAGGGCGTCAAGGGCCTCAAGTTCAAGGACGAGGTCGAGACGATCAACAAGTACGCCAAGGAGCTGGAGAGCCAGGGCGTCAAGTCGGTCGTCGCGCTGATCCACGAGGGCGGTCTCCCCGCCTCCCAGTCGTACAACTACGACTGCGACTCGCCCGGCGCCGGTGACGGCATCTCCGGTCCGATCGTCGACATCGCCAAGAACATCACGCCGAAGGTCGACGCCGTCGTCACCGGCCACACGCACGCCGCGTACGCCTGCACGATCAACGACCCGGCGGGCAAGCCGCGCATGGTCACCTCGGCCGCGTCCTTCGGCCGCCTCTACACCGACACGACGCTGACGTACGACCGTCAGACCAACGACATCTCCCGTACGGCCGTGAAGTCCGCGAACCACGTGGTCACCCGGACCGTCGCGAAGGCCGCCGACATGACGGCCCTCATCAGCAGGTGGAACACCCTCGCCGCCCCCATCGGCAACCGCACCATCGGCTACATAACCGGCGATGTGGCCAACGTCGGCACGGAGACCCCGATGGGTGACCTCATCGCCGACGCGCAGTACTGGTACGGCAAGACGCTGGACCCCGAGGTCGACCTCGCGCTGATGAACCCCGGTGGTGTGCGCGCGCCGCTCACCTACGCGGCCAAGGGCACCGAGGGCGACGGCGTGGTCACCTACGCCGAGGGCTTCACCGTCCAGCCGTTCTCCAACACGGTCAACCTGCAGTCCTTCACGGGCGCCCAGATCATCTCCATCCTCAAGGAGCAGGTGAGCGGTTCGAACACCGCCGCGCCGAAGGTGCTGCTGCCGTCGTCCGGTCTGACGTACACGCTGGACCTGACGAAGACCGGCGCGGACCGGATCGCCGCCGACACCGTCAAGCTCAACGGTGCCGCCATCGACCCGGCCGCCACCTACCGTGTCGCGACCAACAGCTTCCTCGCGGGCGGCGGCGACGGCTTCCCGACGCTGGGCCAGGGCACGAACGACCTGGTCGGCGCGGACGACCTCGCCGCGCTCGAGCAGTACCTGCTGGCCAACTCCTCGGCCACGAGCCCGATCGCGCCGCCTGCGGCGAACCGGATCACGATCATCAGCTAGGCGTCTTCGGCAAGCCGTGCGCCAACGGCTTGTGTGTGGCTGATCGCGCAGTTCCCCGCGCCCCTGTCCAACAGGGG
>NZ_JBHVDX010000065.1:0-42809 GCF_042802555.1 Streptomyces sp. NPDC057474
AGGGCCGGCAGCCTGCCGCCTGACCGTCTCGCGGTGGCTTCGGCCGCCGCCCACCCCACACCCTCCGCAGGCATCCCTTGGAATTGATCATCTAGGCATCCACCGGGGCTTCTCGCGCAGTTCCCACCTGCCCGCACTCGCCCGACGACCCTGGCCCCGCCCCGCCCCGCCCCCCTTCAGCCCCCCTTCAACGGTCATCGCATGAGAGAGGTCTCGGACTCCACTCGGGAAGCTTCTCCGGGTTGTGGACGTAGTACAGGCCGGTGATGCGGGCGTCCTCGACGCGGATCGCAACCACGGTGGGAGCGACGGTCAGCGGGAGGTCGTTCCTGCCGAATCCACCGAGCATGGAGCGGACCACCTAGTCCGCGCCGGTGATCGGCCGCAGTGCGGCCTGGTCGACGTCTCCTCCGCTTCCAGGAGATTCGACCTCGAGACACCGCCGGATCGACGGCTGTGGCAGTGCGGGGGATTCTCTCGGGCGTGGAGGAGTCGGCTCACCACTGCTGGATGCGGCGGCCGGTGTTCTGCGGCTGCTGGCGGGCCTGGCGGGCCGGTGGTTCGAAGAGGGAGCCGGGGGTGTCGTCCGGGTGCTGCAGCGGTACGTCGGGGCGGTCGGCGTGCCAAGTCCGCTGGGGTTCCGTGCGCTCCCGTTCCCGCTCCCGCTGCCGGACGGCCGACCGGTCCCAGTCGCCCTCGCCCAGCACGAGCATCGGGTCGAACATCACGACCACACCCGCGAGCAGCAGGAAGATGATCGGTCCGATGAGCATGGGCAGGAGGATCGACGTGGGCGACTCACCGGATAACGTGCCGCCGGTCGTGCCGTGGAGATGCACCCCCACCGCGGCCATCCCCGTGTAGTGCATGCCGGACACGGCGACCCCCATCACCAGGCTGGCCCCCAGGCTGGTCAGGAAGCCCCGGATCGACACGGCCGCCCAGAGCGCGGCGGTCGCGGCGATGATGGCGATGCCGACGGAGAGGGCGACGACGGCGATGTCGTACTGGATGTAGCCGTTCAACTGGATGGCGGCCATGCCCAGATAGTGCATGGCGGCCACCCCGAGCCCCGTGACACACCCCGCCGTGCACAGCGTGGACCTGCTGACACCGCGATAGCCCACGGCGAAGACCCCGATGCCGACGACGGTGACGGCCACGACGAGGCTGAGCACGGTCAGCCCGACGTCGTAGTGGATCTCGCTCTCCCTGACCCGGAATCCGATCATCGCGATGAAGTGCATCGTCCAGATGCCGCAGCCGATCGACGTGGCGCCGAGGGCCAGCCAACCGGGCTTCCAGGACTGTTCGTTGTAGACCGACCTGACGACGCAGCGCAGTCCGAGCGCCGCGCCCAGACAGGCCATGACATAGGCGGCCACTGGGGTGACCGCACCGTAGCTGAAACCGTCGACTGTGCCTTGCATATGCCAAATCCCCCCGATATGTGGCCAGTTGAGCTTCCTGGTTGCGGGAGGTAAGTCTCGTGTAGGCGCGTGCTGCAGCGCTCCGTTTTCCAAGAGTTACTGTAGGTAATTGTTCGTCGGGGGATCGGATTTGGGTGACTCGATACTGATTCGCGGTCAAAATCCCCACGGAGATGGCCTGAGCTTGATGATTCAAACTCAGGCCATAGCTTTACGCGGCGTCGTTGAGGAGTCGCCCGAGATGTTCCCGGCCCGCCGCCAGCAGCTCCGGCAGCGGCGCGGCCCCCTCGTACCACCGCTTCTCGTACTCCCAGCAGAGCCACCCGTCCCAGTCCTTGCGGGAGAGGAGTTCGACGCACTCGCCGAGCGGGAGGACGCCCGCACCGAGCGGGAGGGGGGTGGTGTCGTCGGGGGAGGCGATGTCCTTGACCTGGACGTAGCCGAGGAAGGGGGAGAGGGCGGCGTAGGACTCGGCGGGCTGTTCGCCGCCGAGCCAGGTGTGCATCACGTCCCAGAGCGAGCCGACGCTGCCGTGGCCGACGGGGCCGAGCACGCGGATCGCGTCGGCGCCGGTGCGGTGCGAGTCGTGGGTCTCCAGCAGGACCCGTACGCCCCGGTCGGCCGCGTCCTCCGCCGCCGTACCGAGCCGCCGGGCCGCGATGGCGTCGGCCTCGTCCGTGCTCTGGCCGCCGGCCAGGTCGGCGCCGGGGAAGACTCGGACGAAAGGTGCACCCAAGTCCCTCGCCAGGTCCAGGAGTTCGCGGATCTCGTCCAGTACGGGCCCGTCCTCGCCCGGCGCCGCGACCCGCGCGTAGCCCGCGAGCCCCAGGATCTCCACGCCCGCCGCCTTGAACTCGGCGGCCACCTCGGCCCGTTGGTCGGCCCCGATCCCCGGATGCACCGGCTCCTCGGGATGGGCGCGCAACTCGACGCCGTGATAGCCGTGCGTGACGGCGAGCCGTACGACGTCGGCGATGGGGAGACCGGGGACACCGAGGGTGGAGAACGCGAGTTTCATGCCTTCGGACCGTACACGTCGGCCGCCGATGTGCGTCACCCCGCCGGGGTGTGGGGGCGCGGGTCGGCTGTCGGGTGGGAGATCCGGGGGTGTTCGTCGGCTGTGGGCCGGGGGGGGGCCGGACCAGCCCTTACTCACCGGCAGCCGAAGTCGTCGCGCGCGTCCTTGCCCGCGCCGCGATCAGAGCTCCCTCCGCTCCAACGGCTTCGTCGCCGGTCCCTGGACGATGTTCCCGTCCGGGCCGAAGCGGGAGCCGTGGCAGGGGCACTCCCAGGTGCGTTCGGCGCGGTTGAAGCCGACCAGGCAGCCCATGTGGGTGCAGCGGGCGGAGACGGCGTGGAGCGAACCGTCCTCGTCCCGGTGGACCGCGCAGTGGTGGCCGCGGAGCCGGACGACCGCGCCGTCCCCCGGGGCGATGGCGTCGACGGAGGTGTCCCCGCCCGGGCTGAGCCGGTCGCCGAGGAAGTGGCGGGCGACCTGGGCCTGGTGCTTGAGGAAGCTCGGCGCCTCACGCACCGCGCTGAGCACCCGGCGCGGGTCGTACAGGTCGCTCCACGGCGCCTTGTGCCCGGTGATCTGCTCGGCCAGCAGCCGCCCGGCCATGATGCCGCCGCTCATGCCCCAGCCGCCGAACCCGGTCGCCACCCAGGTGTGCCGGCTGCCCACGTGGAAGGGGCCGACGAGCGGCACGGAGTCGGTGGAGTCGTTGTCCTGCGTCGCCCAGCGGTGGGTGAAGTCGAGCGGCCCGAAGCGCTCGACGGCCCAGTCCGCGAGGAGCCCGAACCGTTCGTCGACGTCTGCGGTGCCCGGCGTGAAGTGCTCCCCGGTGACGATCAGCAGCCGCCGCCCGTCCCCGTACGGGGCGGTCCGCGCCGAGCGGGTGCGCTGTTCCTGGGTGATGTACATGCCGTGCGGGTCGGCGTCGGCCGGGATCGGCGCGGTGAGCACGAGTTCGCGGCGCGGGGAGAGCCGGGTGAAGAGCAGCGCCCGGTCGAAGACGGGGTAGTGCGTGGCGACGACGACGTCCTTGGCGGTCACCGTGGACCCCGCCTCGGTCGTCAGCCGGCACGGCGCCCCCTCCTTGAGCCGCGTCACCCTCGTCCGCTCATGGACCGACGCGCCCTGCCGCACCAGATCCTCGACCAGCGCCAGCAGGTACTTACGGGGATGGAACTGCGCCTGCTCCGCCACCCGCACCGCCCCCGCGACCGGGAACGGCAGCCCCGTCTCCGTCACGAACTCGGCGGGCAGCCCGGCCTCCCGCGCCGCCTCCGCCTCGGCCCGCAGCTCCTCGACACGCCCCTCGTCCTCGGCGTACGTATAGGCCACCGCCTCCTCCCAGTCGCACGCGATGCCCAGCTCCTCCACCAGCGCGGCGGCATGCCGGATCGCCTCGCTCTGCGACTGGGCGTACAGCGCGGCGGCCTCGGCACCCCGGGTCCGCCGCAGCCGGTCGTAGATCAGCGTGTGCAACGCCGTCACCTTGGCCGTCGTGTGCCCCGTGACCCCCGCCGCGACCCGGTCCGCCTCCAGCAGCGCCACGCGCCGCCCCCGCCGCGCCAGCTCCCACGCGGTACTGATCCCCGCGATCCCCGCCCCCACCACCGCCACGTCGACGATCAGATCCCCGTCCAGCGCGGGGTGCTCGCCCTCCTGCGGCGCGCTCTCCATCCAGTACGACCGCTGCTCCGGCTGCTTGTGCTGCTTCTCCTGCTCGTGCTGCATGGCGTCGGGGTCCCTTCAGGTGGGCGGCGGCTGAGTGCGGCGAGCGGCGTCGGCACCGGCCCGCCGCCGGTGGCTGGTGTCGCACCACGGGTAGATCCCGCTGCGACGACAGGTGCACAGGGCCACGCAGAAGCGGTCCGACGACACGGTCGTACCGTCCTCCAACGTGACCTCGACCGGCCCCTCGACCAGCAGCGGGCCAGGGCGTTGCAGGGTGACGCGGCGGCGTTCAGCGGGGACGTTCGGCACGGATGATCACCAGCTCTTCCTTCTCGTCGCCTTCGCCGCCGTCACTGGTGCCGCTGTCGCTGTCGCCGTCGCCGTCCCCCTCGGCCCCCAGGAGCCCGCGACCGCGCAGCCACTCGCTCCGCGACCGCAGGACGGGCCCGAAGGCGACCCGACGGTGGTCGACGACCTCGGCCCGCAGTCCCGCCGCCCGCAACTGCGCGAGCGTCCGCTCCGCGTCGCTGAAGGCCGACTGGACCAGCAGAAGCACCCCGCCGGGCCGCAACAGGGACGGTGAGTCCCGGCAGATGCGGTCCAGCACGAGACGGCCGTCCCACCCGCCGTCCCAGGCCCGCGCGGCCCCCCGCGGCGGGCTGAACCCGTCGGGCCTCGGTGCCGCACCCGGCCCCGGACCCGGCCCACGCCCCCGCACCGGTTCCGGGCCCGGCACGTACGGCGGGTTGGACAGGATGAGGTCGAAGGACCGCCCGGACACCGGGGCCAGCAGATTCCCCTGGACGACCGTCATCGGCAGCCGCGCCAGTGCGGCGTTGACCTTGGCGTTGAGCACGGCCCGCCAGGAGATGTCGACCGCCGTGACCCGCGCGCCCCGACGCGCCGCGGCCAGCGCGACCGCTCCCGTCCCCGTACCGACGTCCAGCACATGGGCCCCTGGGGCGAGAGGTTCGCGCCCCAGGGCGTGGACCAGGAGTTCGGTGTCGTCCTGCGGGGTGTAGACGCCGGGCAGCGACACGGGCAGCGAGAAGGGGATCACGGGGCTGGGCCTCCAGGTCGGTCGGTCGGTGAGTCGGCCGGCCGGTCACGGTCGTTCAGTCACTTGGTCATCCGGTCATCCGGTCGCCCGGTGGTCGTCGTCCGGCCGTCCAGTCACCTGGTGGCCTGGTGGCCTGGTGGCCTGGTGGCCTGGTGGCCTGGTGGTGGCCTGGTGGTCGCCTGGTGGTCGTCCGGCCGTCCGATCGGATCATCAGACCGGCGTGCGGAGGGAGGACCGGCCCGCCCGCCACGCTCCGAGGAGGCGGTCGGCGAGGGCGCCCTCCAGGTGGTTGGTGGCGTCGACTCCGAAGGCCACGTCGGCGTCCAGCTGCGGCTCCTCCTCCAGCAGCCCGGCGACGACCTCCCGCCGGACGACCTGCTCGTGTACGGCGTCGGCCTCGACGTGCTCGTCGTAGAAGTGCTCGGCGGCGGCGCCGGCTCCGGTCCGCCGCATCGCGCGGGCGAGCCGTCGGGAGCCGGGAGAGGAGGTGATCTCGACCGTCGCGAAGTGCCCGACCAGGGCGCCGCGCAGGGCGCGGTGCAGTCCGAAGAGGGACATCAGGTTCACCAGGGCGAGCGCTTCGGCACCTGCGGCATCCACGTAGCGGCCGTAGGCCGGATCGAGCCCCAGGTCGCTCATGAGGTCGGCGAAGAGGCGCGCGTGCACCCGCTCGGCCCGGCCCCCGCCGAACTCGTCGAACTCGATCGCGGCCATCCCCGCCTTCGCCCGCCCCCACAACCGGGGCAGCACCCAGGCGTGCGGGTCGGCCTCCTTCAGGTGGTACAGCGACCGCTGCGCCGCGTACTCACGCACCTGCCACAGCTCGCCCTCGTCCTGCAGAAAGTCACCGACACCGCCCCCGTCGTCGGCCGCCGGTTCCACGAGCAGCTCGTCCAGCGCCTCCTTGGCGCTCACATGCCGCGTCGCCCGGTCGCGCAGGGTCTCGAGGAACGGCCACTCCAGGGCCGCCCGGCAGCGCAGCAGCTCCGGGTCCCATTCGAGGTCGGCGTCGACATCGGCGAAACCCCGGTAGTGCAGTTCGTAGCAGAGGTAGAGGGAGAGCTGGAGATCGTCGCCGAAGGGGTCGGCCCCGGCGATCTCCCGGCTGTCGGGCGGCGCCCCCGCCCCCCGCAGAAACTCCATGACCGCAGCCGAAACCCGGCCCCTGCTCTCCGGCAGTGCCGGTCCTGCCACCTGGGTCTCCATGCGCGCCGGGTACCCGTGATACGCGAGTACTCACCTGTCGCACCTGCTCGCGGCGCTCATGGCGAAGGGGGCTCCCACACTCACGGGAGCCCCCATCCACTGGCCGTCGACCGCGGATCGGCGGCCATGTGACGTCGGTCGTCGGTCGTGGACCGTCGGCCAGACACCGTCGGTCGTCGGCCATGTGACGTCGGTCGTCGGTCGTGGACCGTCGGCCATGTGACGTCGGTCGTCGGTCGTGGACCGTCGGCCATGTGACGTCGGTCGTCGGCCATCGGCCGTTCTCGTACGCGACCTCAGATGCGGTCGCGCTTCGCCGAGCGCTGCGTCTCCTGAACGTGCTCCTCCGCCTTGCCCTTCATCTTCTTGGCCTCGCCGCGGGCCTGCTGCATCTTGCCCTCGACCTGCTGCTCGCGGTCGCCGGTGACCTTCCCGGACATCTCCTTGGCCTTGCCCTTGATCTTGTCCATGTTGCCCTTGTCCTTGGCAGCCATGGTTCCTCCTTGGTGGGGGGTGAGGTGGCTTTCCAGCTCAACCTACGGCGGTCCGGTGACTGTCGCGCGCCGAAGAATCACGGTGCGTGATAACCGTCGTCGTGCCGGTCGCCCTCAGGGAGGGGTCTGGAGCTGCTGTCGCTGGAGTGTGTTCAAGAGTGTTCTGGTGAGCGGGAGTGAGTGTGGGGGGTCAGTTTCGTTTCGTGCACCTAGGCCGTGGGGTCGGTTCTCGGTGGTGAACTGACGTTCCTCCATCGAATGCGCGACCTTCATGAGTGCTGCTCGTTTCCCAGGGCGACGGGGTCTTCGGGTGGCATCGAGCGGGGGTGACGGGGTGGGCCACGGACTCCGCAGATCCCCGACCCGATCCGGGACACCCCCGACCCGATCCGGGACATTCCCGACCCGACCGACCCCGCCCGTCAGGACTCCCGAGGCGCCCCACTAGACCCCCGCACCATCAACTCCCCCCGAACCGTGGCGATCCCACCCGGCGGCGGCTCCTCCCGCCCCATGGCGATCCGCCCGGCCCGAGCCCCCGCCTCCGACAACGGCAACCGCACCGTCGTCAGCGCGGGCACCGCGTCGATGCTGAACGGCAGATCATCGAACCCGGCCACGGAGACATCGTCCGGAATCCGCAGCCCGGAATCCCGCAGCGCCGCACAAGCCCCCAACGCCACCGTGTCGTTGGCGGCGACCACGGCGGTCAGCGACGGATCCCGTCGCAGCAGCTCCAGCGTCGCCTCGTACCCGGAGAGCCGGTCATAGCGCCCGTACACCGTCCACCGGGGATCGTCCTCGATCCCGGCCGCCGCCAGCGCCGCCCGATGCCCCTCCAGCCGATGCCGGGTCGTCGTCCGCTCCTGCGGCCCGGCGATGTACCCGAGCCGCCGATGCCCCAGCCCGATCAGATGCTCGGTGAGCCGTTGCCCACCACCCCGGTTGTCGAAGGTGATCGCGATGGCCTCCGGCGTGGGCGGCCGCCCGCACAGCACCACCCGCGTCCCGGCCTCCGCCAGCTTCCGCAGCTTGTTGCCCACGGCGGCCAGATGAACCGGATCCTCGATGGCCCCACCGGTCAGCACGACGGCGGCGGCCCGCTGCCGCTGCAACAGCGTGAGATACGTCAGCTCACGCTCCGGGGAGCCGCCCGTGTTGCACACCACACCCAGCCGCTCTCCGCCCGCCCGCCCGCCCGGCCCGCCGATCTCGGACTGGATGGCCGCGGCCATGATCCCGAAGAAGGGGTCGGCGATGTCGTTCACGAGGATGCCGACCAGGTCGGAGGTGGCGGCGGCGAGCGCGCTCGCGGGACCGTTGAGGACGTAGTCCAGCTCGTCCACGGCCTTCAGCACCCGCTCGCGCGTGGACGCGGCCACCGGGTAGTTGCCGTTGAGTACCCGGGATACGGTCGCGGGCGACACCTGCGCACGGACCGCCACGTCCGCCAGGGTCACAGTCATCGTTGCTCGTCCTCCGGTGCGCGTGATGTTCGGGCTGTCGGGGAACCTTACGGCCGCGATCGCCGTTCGCCCCCTCGAACAACTCGACCCCCTCGCGGTCTTGTCCAGACCGCTGCTCAGAGGCTAGCTTCTCATCAGATAGAAAGCGCTTGCTGGGACGCTCACCTTTCGTCGGGCGTACGCGGCGCCGGACGCGTACGCACAAACGAACGCACATCAACGAAAGGAAACGGCCGTGACGCGCAAAACCGTACGGATCGCCATGAACGGCGTGACCGGACGCATGGGCTACCGCCAGCACCTCGTCCGCTCCATCCTCGCCATCCGTGAGCAGGGCGGCCTCGACCTCGGCGACGGCACCGTCCTGTGGCCGGAGCCGATCCTTGTCGGCCGCCGCGAGCACGCGCTGAAGGCGCTCGCCGAGCAGCACGGCCTGGACCCTGAGAACGTCTCCACGGACGTCGACGCGGTCCTCGCCGACCCGACCGTCGAGATCTACTTCGACGCCCAGGTCACCTCGGCCCGCGAGGAGGCGATCAGGAAGGCGATCGCGGCGGGCAAGCACATCTACACCGAGAAGCCGACCGCGACGGGCCTGGACGGCGCACTGGAGCTGGCCAGACTGGCTGCCGCCGCCGGCATCAAGCACGGCGTCGTCCAGGACAAGCTCTTCCTCCCGGGCCTGCTGAAGCTCAAGCGCCTCATCGACGGCGGCTTCTTCGGCCGCATCCTCTCCATCCGGGGAGAGTTCGGCTACTGGGTCTTCGAGGGCGACTGGCAGGAGGCCCAGCGCCCCTCCTGGAACTACCGCGCGGAGGACGGCGGCGGCATCGTCGTCGACATGTTCCCGCACTGGGAGTACGTCCTGCACGAGCTGTTCGGCCGCGTGAAGTCCGTCCAGGCCCTCACCGCCACCCACATCCCGCAGCGCTGGGACGAGCAGGACAAGCCGTACGACGCCACGGCCGACGACGCCGCGTACGGCATCTTCGAGCTGGACGGCGGCGCGATCGCCCAGATCAACTCCTCCTGGGCCGTCCGCGTCAACCGCGACGAGCTGGTGGAGTTCCAGGTCGACGGCACGGAGGGCTCGGCGGTGGCAGGACTGCGCAACTGCCGTGTCCAGCACCGCTCCGCCACCCCCAAGCCGGTGTGGAACCCCGACATCCCCGCCACCTACTCCTTCCGCGACCAGTGGCAGGAGGTGCCGGACAACGCCGAGTTCGACAACGGCTTCAAGGCGCAGTGGGAGCTGTTCTTCAGGCACGTCTACGCCGACGCGCCCTACCACTGGGACCTGCTGGCCGGCGCCCGCGGCGTCCAGCTCGCCGAACTGGGCCTGAAGTCCTCGGCCGAGGGCGTCCGTCTCGACGTACCGGAGATCTCGCTGTGACGATCCACCTCCCCGGCGCGGACGGGCTGCTGAAGCCCTACACCCCCCGCACCGAACCCCTGGCCCTCTCCACGGGCGCCCCCTTCACCTCCCGTACGGTCTTCTCGGCGGCGCACGTCGTCGCCGACCCGTACGCGGACGTGTCCCCGGACTCCCCCGCCGCCGTCGACTGGGACGCCACCCTCGCCTTCCGCCGCCACCTCTGGTCGCACGGCCTGGGCGTCGCCGAGGCGATGGACACCGCGCAGCGCGGCATGGGCCTCGACTGGGCGGGCGCGGCGGAACTGATCCGCCGCAGCGCGGCCGAGGCGAAGGCGGTAGGCGGCCGGATCGCCTGCGGCGTGGGCACCGACCAGCTCACCGGCCCGGCGACGGCCTCGCTGCCGGAGATCCGCAAGGCGTACGAGGAGCAGTTGGCGCTCGTCGAGGAGTCGGGCGCCCAGGCGATCCTGATGGCCTCGCGCGCGCTGGCCGCGGCCGCGACGAGCCCCGAGGACTACCTGGAGATCTACGGCCACCTGCTCCGCCAGGCCGCCGAACCGGTCGTCCTCCACTGGCTCGGCCCCATGTTCGACCCGGCGCTGGACGGCTACTGGGGCTCGTCGGACCTCGACGCGGCCACGGACACCTTCCTCGCCGTCATCGCCGCTCATCCCGACAAGGTCGACGGCATCAAGGTGTCGTTGCTGGACGCCCAGCGCGAGATCGACATCCGCCGCAGGCTCCCGGTCGGGGTCCGCTGCTACACGGGCGACGACTTCAACTACCCCGAGCTGATCGCGGGCGACGAGCAGGGCTTCAGCCACGCGCTGCTCGGCATCTTCGACCCGCTGGGTCCGCTGGCGGCGGAAGCGGTACGGGCCTTGGACACGGGCGACGCGAAGGGTTTCCGGGAGCTGCTGGATCCGACCGTCGAGTTGTCGAGGCACCTCTTCCAGACCCCCACCCGCTTCTACAAGACGGGCGTCGTGTTCCTGGCGTGGCTGGCCGGCCACCAGTCGCACTTCACGATGGTCGGCGGCCTGCAGTCGGCCCGCTCCCTCCCGCACTTCGCCCGCGCCTACGAACTGGCCGACGGCCTGGGCCTGTTCCCGGACCCGGCACTGGCGGAGACCCGTATGAAGAACCTGCTGTCGCTGTACGGAGTGGCCCAGTGAGTACCGGTACCGGACTTGAACGCTTCTCCATCAACCAGATGACGGTCAAGCAGCTGTCGTTGCCCGAACTGGTCGCCGGTTGCGTGGAGTTGGGCATCCAGGGCGTGGGCCTGTGGCGAGAGCCGGTGGCGGCGCACGGCCTGGAGGCCACGGCCAAACTGGTCCGTGACGCGGGCCTGTCGGTCACGACCCTCTGCCGGGGCGGCTTCTTCACGGCGATCGACCCGACCGAGCGGGCGGCGGCCCTGGCCGACAACCGCAAGGCGATCGACGAGGCGGCGACCCTGGGCACGGACACGCTTGTCCTGGTCTCGGGTGGCCTCCCGTCCGGCTCGAAGGACCTGCACGGGGCGCGGGAACGCATCGCGGACGCGCTGGCCGAGTTGGGCCCCTACGCCGCTTCCAACGGCGTACGCCTGGCCATCGAGCCGTTGCACCCCATGTTCGCCTCGGACCGCTGCGTGGTCTCGACGCTCTCCCAGGCCCTGGACATCGCGGAACGCTTCCCGGCGGACCAGGTGGGCGTGACCGTGGACACCTATCACATCTGGTGGGACGACACGGCCCCGGCGGCGATCGCCCGCGCGGGCGCCACCGGCCGCATCCACACCTTCCAACTCGCCGACTGGATCACCCCGTTGCCCCAGGGCGTCCTGACCGGCCGGGGCCAGATCGGCGACGGCGCGATCGACATGCGCGAATGGAAGTCCTACGTCGAGGCGGCGGGCTACACCGGCCCCATCGAGGTCGAGCTGTTCAACGACGAGCTGTGGGCGGGCGACGGCCGGGAGCTGCTGGCGCAGACGGCTCGGCGGTTCGTGGAACACGCGGCGTAGTGCCACGCCGCCCGGGGTGAGGCGGTCCGCCCTCTCCTTCTCCGCACGGAGAGGGCGGACCGCCCATCGGGCCGGGACCGGGTGCGCGAGCTGTGCGGGAGACTCCAGGAGCGAAGCGTATACGTCACGTATACTCGCGGCATGTCCGATGTGATGATCCGCGTGCCCGCCGAAGTCCGTGACCAGCTCGCCGCCGTGGCCGAGGCCCGCGGCACGAGCCTTCGTGCGCTGATGCAGGACATAGCGGCGCAGACGCTGACTCCCGAGCAGATCAGGGAACGGGCCGAACGTACCCGTGCCCTGCTCGCCGATCGGTTCGGGCACGACGTGTCCGACGAGGAGTCCGCCGAGATGCGGCGCAAGATGCGGGAGGCCGCCGCTGCTCACCGGGCCGCTCTCGCCGAAGCGGAGTCGTCCCGTTGAGTCACACCGAGCACTATGTCCTTGACACGCCGACCCTCTTGGCATTGGGAGGCGACAAGCAGGTCTCCGGTCTCGTCCACGCGGCGGCGGCGAGCGATGACGTTCGCCTGTGGGTGCCTGTTCTGTGCCTTCTGGAAGCCGAGCGTCGACGTTCGGGCATGGTGGAGCACGTGGGTGTACTGGTGGACGTACTGCATGTCCTGGACGACGACTACGCCGTGGCCGTCACCATCGCCGACCTGAGCCGCGCGGGTGTCTCCTACGGCGCCTCGGCCGCGGTCCACGCCGCGAGACCGAACCAGACCATCCCCATGGGCGCGCTGATCGCCACGGTGGAGCCGGACGCCTATCAGGGGCTCGGGGTCGGGGTCATGGACCTGACTCGCTGACGGACGGGCTGTAATCCGTTGCGGTGGGCGGCCGGGATTCTTGCCCGGGGCTCACAGAAAGCGGGCCATGGCCGCCACCACCGCCGCGAACGCCAGGAAGAAGACGGTGATGTGCCTGGCCTTCACTTCTTCCACGGGCCGGCCCGCACGCACCAGCTCCTGCTGGCGCCTGATGTACCCGGCGAAGACGACGCGCATGAGCGCCAGGCCGAGCGCGGCGGCGGTGAACAGCATCAGGGCTATGGGATCCCCATCCTCCTCCTCGGACGGAGCGTCCAAGGCCATGAAGAGGGCCATGGCCAGGACGGGCAGGGCCGCCTTCCACTTGTCCTTCCTCGCGGGGATCAGGGACGCCATCGCCACGGTCAGGGCGACACCGGCCACGGCGGCGGCGATCCACCACTCGGTGCGGGAGAAATGGGAGGTGAGCATGGGACTCCTCGATGGACTGACTCGACTCGCTCTCCTGGCCAAGGAGTTGTGCGGAAACTGCCTGATCAGCATGCGTGGCGAGGCATAGGGCTGTCGTTGTCCACGAGTCCACGGGTGCGTTGGCGGCGCCTCTACCCCGGCGCCCCCGCGTCCCCCGTCCGCATGCGGTACTCCGTCGGCGACACCCCGTACGCACCCCGGAACGCCCGGGTGAAGTCGGAGGCGCGGACCAGGCCCCAGCGGCTGGCGATGGTGTGGACGGGAGTGGACCTGAGGGTGGGGTCCGCCAGGTCGCGGCGGGCGCCTTCGAGGCGCTGGTCGCGGATCCATGCCGCGACCGTCTCACCGGGGGTGTCCTCCTGGAACAGCCGGTGCAGATAGCTCAGCGAGATGTGATGCGCCGCCGCTATCACCGGTGGTGTCAGCTCCGGGTCGTGCAGGTTCTGCCGGATGAACGCCCGTATCCGGGTCGTCAGGGCCCGCTGCCGGGTCTCCGGCGGCAGCGCGTCCTCCGCCTCCAGCACCTGGGCGAACCAGGCGGACAGCAGGTCGATCAGGACGGTGCCCAGTCGGGGCGCGTCGGACGGCTGGAGGACGTCGGCCTGCTGCTCCAGGCCGGTGAGGAACCCCGTCAGCAGCGCGCCCACCCCTTCCCTCGCCGCCAGCCGTCGCCCCAGCAACTGCTGGATGCGGGCCGGCGGCAGGGGCAGCAGCGCCTTGGGGAAGTCCAGGCCCACCCCCCAGATCACCTGACGGCCCAGGCCGGCCGGCGCGTGCACCTCGTACGGCCGTGACGTGTCGCTCAACCACAGGTCGCTCGGACCGTACGCCTCGGCCCGCCCCACATGCTCGAACCCCAGCCCGCCGCCGAGCACCAGCGACAGGTGGTACATCTCCGGGTCCGACTGCCGCACCAGCTTCTCGGTACGCCGGAACCCGGTCACCAGATGCGCCGTCGGCCACACCATCACCGGCCCCAGCTCCATCAGCCGCTGCCGCGCCCAGAAGTCGTCGGCGAACTCGCTGCTCATCTCGCTGGGCGCGATCGCCCGGTGCATCAACTCCCGCCAGAAGTCGAACCGGTGCTCCACGGGCACGTCGTCGCTCTGGAACACCGTTCCGATCATGCCGGGTTCAGCCCTGGGAGACGTACGGGACGAACTCGGCCCAGGCCGTGGGGGAGAGGGTGAGGAGGGGGCCGGTGGTGTTCTTGGAGTCGCGGATGTGGATGGTGTGGGTGTGGGGGAGGGCTACGGCCACGGCTACTTCGACGCAGTCGTCGCCGTCGCCGCCGCTGTAACTGCTCTTGCACCAGGTCGGTTCGGAGCTGCTCATAGGTTTCCTCGCATCCGCCGCGACAGGCTCACGGAGTCTTCGGAGGTGAGAGCCTGTGATCGCATCCTGGCATATCGCCGTTGCAGGACGCTGACCTCTTTCGCGTCGGATACGAGCAGGCCGCCTCGTTGCCCTTCACAGTAGCCGTACCAGTGGTTTTCCGTGGTTTCCAGCAGTTGCATGGGGCCATCGAGACCGGCGTGAGTCTCCCGCACCTGCGGCATGACCTGAATCTCGATGTTCCGTAGCCCGGCGACCTCCAGTACGTGATCGATGAGTTCGCGCGTCACCTCCGACACGTACGACCGGCCCGCCCCCTGGACGAGGACGGGCGAGGTCTGGTTCTGGTCGACGCGCTCGCCGACCGCTGGGAGGTGCTGGACCGGGACCCGCCGGGCAAGACCGTCCTGGCCGAGATCGACCTGCCGCGCTGGCTGTCGCTGGTCAAGCGCCTGCCGGCGCAGGTGACTCAGGGCTGACCCAAGAGGCACAGCTACCGGGCAGATAGCTGTAGCCGTCGAGGAAGAGGAGAGGTCCCAGGACGGGGTCCTGGACCACTTCCCAGGAGGATACGAAAGGTGACTCCCCCGGCACGTGGAAGGTCATGGACCGGGGGTCGCTGACGACGACACCCGAGAAACCTGCGCTGCCCGTGCCCTGCTCGGTGTCGCCCGCGGCGAAGCGGTCTTCGGCCCCCGGATCGCCCAGCGCGTCCTGTCCCATTTCGCCGCTCCGCCCGCCGCGAGATCCCCCCTCCCCTTTCCTCACCTCACCGACCGTGAACGCGAGACCCTCGACCTGATCTCCCGCGGTCTGGACAACGCGTCCATCGCCCGCCGCCCGCCGCCCGCCGCCCGCCGCCCGCCGCCCGCCGCCCGCCGCCTGTCCCTGTCCGAGAAGACCATCCGCAATCGGGTCAGCGACGTTCTGGCGAAGCTGCACGCCCGGTCCCGCACCGAGGCAGCGGCCCTCGCGAGGGACGCGGGCCTGGGACACCCCCGTCACTCCGCGTAGTCGACACACAGGCGTCCCCTGGAAGGCCGGGCTCAACGGCCTTCCAGGGGACCGGGGGAGGGGAGGATGGTCAGAAGGGGGCCACCATGGCTATGGCGTGACCGTCAGCAGGTCCCGCTGGTCCTCCGGCAGTTCGACCCTGTCGGCGTAGAGAAGCGCGTGCCCCGGGTCGAAGACCAGCGCCACCTCGCCCGCGAGCCCCCCGTTGCCGCTCAGCACCTGCACCACCTGGTCGCCGAGGCGGACGTCGTACTCGTAGCGGGAGCCGACGTAGGAGCTGGTGATGACCTGGGTGCTGAGCCTGTTCACGCCGGCCGGTGTCTCGGCCGAGGCGACGACCTCAAGGCGCTCGGGACGGACCGCCACCGTCACGGAGTCGTCCACCACCACGGGCCGGTCGCTGTCCACGTGCACGACGTCCCCGGTGGCGTCGAGGCGGACGCTGTGGCGGGTGCCGTCCTGGCCGACGACCTTGCCGGTGAGGAAGTTGCAGCGGCCGACGAACGCGGCGACGGCGGGCGCCGCAGGACGCTCGTAGATCTCGTGCGGCGTGCCGATCTGGATCATGTTGCCGCCCTCCATCACGGCGATCCGGTCGCTGAGCGCGAGGGCCTCGTCCTGGTCGTGGGTGACGTAGACGGTCGTGATGCCCAGCTCCTCCTGGAGCCGCTTCAGCCAGGCCCGGGCCTGCTCGCGCAGCTTGGCGTCCAGGTTGGACAAGGGCTCGTCCAGCAGCAGGACCGTCGGCGAGTACACCAACGCCCGCGCCAGGGCGACGCGTTGCTGCTGGCCGCCGGAGAGCTGGTGCGGGTAGCGGCCGCTGAGCGCGGCCAGCCCCACCTTGTCCAGGGCCTCGTGGATCAGCGTCTTCTGCTTGTCCTTCGGCACCTTGCGGATGTTGAGCGGCAGCGCGAGGTTCTTCGCGATGGTCATGTGCGGCCACAGCGCGTACGACTGGAAGACCATGCCGAGGTTGCGCTCCTCGGGGGGAAGGAACACGCCCGCCCCGGCGTCCACGAACGGCTTCCCGCCCACCGCGATCGAGCCCTCCGTCGGCTGCTCGAGCCCCGCGATGCAGTTCAGCGTGGTCGACTTGCCGCAGCCGCTCGCGCCGAGCAGCGTGAAGAACTCGCCGTCCTTGATGGTGAAGGTGACATCGCGCAGGACGGAGTTGTCGCCGAACGTCTTGGCGAGGTTCTTGACGGTCACCTCAGGCATGGTGCTTTCCCTTCATGAGCAGTCCCGCGAGTGCGACGAAGACCGCGGTGATGCCGATCTGGAGGGTGGCCAGCGCGGCGACGGATCCGGCCCTGCCCTGCGTCCAGAGACTGAGCATGGTGGTGCCGAGGATGTTGTTGTCGGCCGAGCTGAGGAAGACGGCCGGGGAGTACTCCTTGAGCATGATCACGAAGGTGAGCACCAGGGCTCCGGCGAACGCCGGCGTGATCAGGGCCCGCAGGACGCGGAAGAAGGTCATCAGCCAGTCGGCGCCCGACACCCGGGCCGCGTTGTCCAGCTCACCGCCGATCTGCATGATCGCCGGGGCGACCGAGCCGAACGCGCTGGGCAGGGCCCGCATGCCGAAGGCGATGATGACGGCGTAGATCGTGCCCTGGAGCACCGAGCCCATCCCGAACGGCGCGAGCGCGAAGGCCCAGAAGAAACCGATACCGATGATGATGCCGGGGAGGGACTGGGGGATCAGGGCGAGATACTCGACCGCCCGGCCCCACCTGAACGTGGAGCGGCGGGCCACCATCACCGCGAAGACGGCGAGGACGCTGACCACCACCGAGCCGACACCGGCCACGATGAGGCTGTTCCACAGCGACTGCACGTAGTTGTCGGAGTCGAAGACGAGCGCGTAGTTCTTCGTCGTGACCGTCCTGAACGGCGACTGCAGCGGCGTGAAGACCAGCGTGAAGGACCGCATCACCAGGCCCGCGATCGGGATCAGGGCGCCGACGATCACGTAGAACCAGATGCAGGCGATACTCACCCACTTCAGCCAGCCCAGGTCGAGCTTGCGCGGCCGGGTCACCTTGCCGCGCACGGACACGAACCGGGCCGCGTCCTTCAGCAGCTTCGCCTGTACGGCGACCAGGCTCAGGGTGACCACGAGAATCACCGTGGAGGCGGCGCCCAGCATCGTGTAGTCGGGGTCCACCGACTGAAGTCCGTTGTGGTAGAGGAAGGTCGAGAAGACGTCGATGCTGACCGGCTGGCCGTACAGCAGCGGCACGCTCAGCGTCTCGATGGAGACCGAGAAGACGAGGATCGCGCTGTAGACGATCGGGGGCCGCAGCAGCGGCACGATCACCTGGGCCAGGATCCTGAACGGCCCCGCGCCGCAGACCTGCGCGGCCGACTCCAGCGACGCGTCCGACTGCCGCAGCGCGTTGGCGCAGAAGACGTACGCGATCGGGGCGAGCGCCACGGCCTCCGTGAGCGCCATGCCGGGGATCGAGTACAGGTTCCACGGCACCCCGCCGAAGACCTGCTGCACCTTGACGCTGACGAACCCGGCCGGGCCGTACATGATGATCCAGCCGAATCCCAGGATCAGCGACGAGATGAAGAACGGCCACTGCATCGCCAGCGCGACCAGCCGGCCACCGGGCAGCTTCGTCCGTACGACCACGATGGCCATCGGGATGGCGATCGCCAGGCTGAGAATCGTCGTCAGCGAGGCGAACAGCAGGGTGTTCAGGGCGACTTCACCGAAGCCCGCCTTGGTGAAGAGGTCGCTGTAGCCGCTGAGGGTGAAGGCCCCGCCCGCCTCGTAGAGCGGGCGGTTGCGGATGCTCTGGTAGAGGGTCGGGACGATCGGGGCCAGCACCAGGACGGCGAGGAACGCCAGGACCGCGTACTGGACGACCGTGTCCCGTCCGATGCCGAGGGGACGGCGGTAGTGCGGCGGTTCGAACGTTTCCGTGGGTGACTCGCCGGCCGGGGTGCGGGGCGGCTGGGTGAGGGTTGACATGTGCTCTGACTCCGATCGTCCCTGGAGGCTGCCTGGTTACGGACTATTTGCGCAGTCCGTCGAAGCGCTCCAGCCAGGCGGCGGCGTCGTCCTTCGTGACCGGCTTGTACTCGACGTGGATGATGTTCTCCTCGCCGACCGCGTCCACGACCTCCTGGTAGGTGTGCAGGCCCTCGCCCTTCACACCCTCGCGGTACGAGGCGAGACCGCCCTCGGCGACCGCGCGCTGGCCCTCGTCAGACAGGGCGAAGTCCAGGAAGAGCTTCGAGGTCGCCGGGTGCGGCGCCTCGGCGGCGATACCGAGGCCGCGCGGCAGGACGACCGTGCCGTCCTTCGGGAAGACGATCTTCACCAGGCCCGCGCTGTCCTCGACCACGGGGTAGGCGGGGGAGGCGCTGATCAGGAAGCCGGCCGTGTACTCACCGGCGACGATCTTCTCCAGCTGGGTGCCGGAGGAGGTCTCCGGGCGGGTCAGCGGAAGGATCTTCTCCAGGTCGCTCCACGCCTCCGGGTTGCCCTCGGTGAGCGCCCGCGTGACCGTGAAGCCGAACGAGCCCTCCGGGTCACGGACCGTCACCTTGTTCTTGTACTTGTCCTCGTCCGACGTCACGATCTTCGCGAAGTCCGTCAGCGTGGTCGGCGGGGTCTCCATCAGCGACGTGTTGTACGCGATCGTCATCGGGTCCTGCGACATCGAGTACACGCTCGGCAGCAGCTCCGCGCTCTCGCCCAGCTCCGACAGCTCCGGCGACTTGTACTCCAGGACCGTGTCCTTGCGGGCCGAGAAATCCGCCCACGCGGTCGCCGCGCTGGAGATCAGCACGTCCGCCGGGGAGGAGCCGGCCGCGTTCTCGGAGAGGGTCTTCTGGAACAGCTCGTCGCTGTCCAGCTCGTTGACGGAGACGGTCTTGATGAAGTCGTACTTCTTCTTGAAGTCCCGGACGATCGGCGCCATGTTCTCGTCGCCGAGGTTCGAGTAGACGGTGAGCTTGCCGCCCTCCTTCTGCGCCGCCTCGATCAGGTCCGCGTAGTCCGCCGGGTAGTAGTCCGGCACCTGGCCCGCCGAGATCTTGTTCTCCGCCACCTTCGGCGCGTCGCTGTCACCACCGCCGCAGGCGGCCAGCGTGCCGAGCGCGAGCGTCGCGGCGAACGCCGCCGCGAGGGGCCGCCGGACGGGACGCCGGTACACGGACGCCGGTCCGTTGGCGGGGCCGAGGGTGTACCCGGTGCCGATGTGGTGGCTGGATCTGGCCATGGTTCTCCTCCTGGCGCGTGCCTTCTGGCAGCTGTTTCCGGGAGGTTAGGGATCCAGGTCAGGCCGGTAAATCCTTCGCCGGTCAGAGCTCGTACTGCTCGTATTGGTCGTTGTGTCAGTGACGCGAGTCACCCTTGGCGGGCAGGGGTGGATGGCTGGTAATGATCTCCCTTGAGATGGGCCGTGAGCTGCTGGAGCCGCCCCCACGCGTCCGCGTCCGAGCCGTCCCCGAGGGGGTAGTGCAGCGCCGGACGGGCCGCCGGGCCGAGGTGCTTCGCCCGGACCTCGACCGGTGGCCGACGTGCGCGGTCCAGCCCGACGGTGTGCACGTCGTCCGGGCCGAGCGTGAAGGTCGCGGGCAGCGGCGGCCCCTCCAGGCGGGGCGCGGTCGTCAGGTCGGCGCGCGCCACGCGCACCGAGGTCAGCATGGTCCGCAGACCGTGCTCCCGGACCAGCGTCTCGGCCAGCGGCTCGATCCGGTCCAGCGGCAGCTCCTCGCCGGTCGCGTACCCGACGGTCAGGACCACGTCCTCCTCCACGCCCTTCGTCGTCCGGGTGACCCGGATCGACGCCATGGCCGGCCGGTCCGGCGTGCCGACGACGATCAGCTGCGACGGCTCGGGCGCCCGCTCCCGGGCCAGGTCGGTCAACTGCCGTGGCGACCAAGGGAGGTTGACCGGCTCTGCCGTACCCCAGCCCGCCGGTGCCGTCCCTGTCAGTGCCTGCCAGGCCGCCTCCAGCGCGCCGCCCAGCAGCAGCCGCTCGTCCGCCTGGCGTGCGGTACGGAGGGCGACGATCAGCTGCCGTCCCGGCGCCTCGTCCGCCGGGCGCGTGAACGCGGTGGCCACGGCCGCCGTCCCGTCCTCCGCGAACGCGGGTGAGAACGCCCCGTCCCGCCAGCGCAGCACCGCCCCCGACAGCCCGTCGTAGTACCCGCACTCCGGGTCCTGGACGACCCAGCGGTTGGGGACGCGCGCGAGCGTCGTACGGGCCGCCGTGGTCAGCCGCACCTGGGGCGGCGTGACGATCTGCAGGGACCGCCGCGACGCCACGGCCGTGCGCATGATCTCCGCGAGCCAGGTGGTCAGGGCCACCACCGGCCGGTCGATGAGGACGACGGCCGCGTGCTCGGTCACGACGTCCACGGCGGGCTGTCCCGACCCCGCCGACGGCACGGCCGACACGTCGACCACCTTCGTGCTCGCCGCCTCGGGAGGCCAGGTGGAGCCGCCCAGCAGTGCGTTGAGCCGCCCGCACACCACCCCCGCGAGCTGCTCCGCCTCCGGCACCGCCGTGGACGCCCGCGCCTCCGTCCACCAGAACGGGGCCTGAACGGCCTGCCCGAGCAGCCGCTCCGCCTCACCGGGCACCTGCACCAGCACCGGCGACTCCACGGACACCAGCGGACGCCCACCGGGCCCGTGCAGCTGCACGACCGCGCCGTCGGCCGCCGCCGACAGGTCCAGGTCGGAGCCACCGGCGTACAGACTCGCCATGAGGGCCCAGACGTTGGGCATCTTCGGGGTGAGGGCGATGACGTCCTTGGTCACGGGCGGTGGCCCTCCTGAAATTCCTGCGTGGAAAGTGCGGTCTGGATCAGCTGGTGGGCCCGGCCCCGGCGGACCAGCGTGCCCCGCCCGGTCGGCTGCGCCGAGGCGTACAGGCCGGGGAAGAGCTGGCCCTCGCTCCGCTCACCGGTCATGAGCAGCGCGGCCGTACCGGTTTCGCGGAGCGTCTGGAGCAGCGGCTCGTACATCGCCCGGGAGGCGCCCGCCACCCGGCGGGTGATCACGAAGTGCAGCCCGATGTCCTGCGCCGAGGAGACGTACGGCAGGAACGGCGCCAGCGGCTGCTGCCCGGCGGTGGTGAGGATGTCGTAGTCGTCGACCAGGATCACGATCCTGGGGCCCTTGAACGCGGGCTCGTCGGTCAGCGCGTCCGGGTCGGCGCTCTCCGGCATCCGCTTCTCCAGCTCGCTCGCGATGCCCGTCGCCAGCCCCGCCGCGAGCTTCGCGTTGTGCGCGTACCCGCCCCGGTACGGCTCCGGGATCACCCCCCGCAGCCCGCGCCGGGGGTCGAAGACACCGAAGACCAGCTCCTCGTCCGAGTACCGCTCAACGAGCCGCGCGGCGACCAGCTTCAGCAGGTTCGTCTTGCCGCACTCGTTGTCGCCCAGGATCAGCAGATGCTGGTCCGAGCCGAAGAGGTCCAGGAGGGCGGGCGCCAGGGCGTCCTGGTCCACACCGATCGGCACCCGGTTCGGCTCGGCGACGATCGACGGCAGCCGGTCGGACGGCAGCAGGGTCGGCAACACCCGTACGGGTGCGGCCAGTTCACCGTGCCAGGTGGAGCGGACCGTACGGGCCGCGTCCTCCAGCGCCGGACCGAGGTCGCCCGTCGACGGGCGGCCGTCGAGGCGGGGAAGAGCCGCTTGTGCGAACAGCTTTCCGTCGGTCAGGACGCGCCCCGGAGTGTCGGGCGACAGGGTCTCGGAGAGCTTGCGGTCGACGCTCGAATCGCTCGGGTCGTTGAGCCGCAGCTCCACCCGCGTCCCGAACATCGACTGTGTCGCGATCCGCACGTCGTTCCAGCGCAGCATGCCCCCGACGACATGGATGCCGTAGCCGCCGCCGCGCTTGAGCAGATCCACGACCGTGTCGTCCAGCTCGGCGAACTCGTCGCGCAGCGCGCCGAACCCGTCGATGAGCAGCACGATGTCCGTCGACCCCAGCTCCCGCAGCTTGCCCTGCCCCCGCAGGTGCCGCAGCTGGTCGACGGAGTCGATCCCGTGCTCGCGGAACAGCTCCTCCCGCTCGACCAGCATCGTCCGCACCTCGGCGACCGTCCGCGCGGCCCGCTCCCGGTCGGCCCGCCCGGCGATCCCGCCGACGTGCGGCAGTCCGGAGAGGGCGGACAACCCGCCACCGACCAGGTCGAGCCCGTAGATGGCGACCTCGGCGGGCGTGTGGGTCGTGGCGAGCGAGAGCGCGAGCGTCCGCAACAGTGTCGTCTTGCCGGACTGCGGGCCGCCGATCACCGCCGCGTGACCTCCCGCGACCGTCAGATCGAGCACCCAGTGTCCCTGCCACTGCTTCGCCGGATCGTCCAGCACGCCGAGCGGCACCCGCAACGGCCCCTGCGAGGCGGCCAGTCGAAGCCCCCGCTCGTCCACCTGCACGGGCCCGGCCGCCGCGTCCAGCGTGATCGCGTCCGGCAGCGGCGGCAGCCAGATTCGCCGCACCGGCCGTGCGGCGGAGGCGAGTTGGTCCACCATCACCGACATCACGGTCGGGCCGGTCTCCCGCTTGGTCGCCTTGGGCTCGTCGGCGCCCTCGGGCGTGGCGGATGCGCTGTCGAGCGTGTTGTACGTCGGATACGGCCAGGCCAGCGGCGTGTCGTCCTCCTGCGCGACCAGCGCCGGACCCCGGTAGGCGCCCGACACGTACCCCGCCTTGAACCGCTCGTACGTCGACGTGTCCACCTTCAGATAGCCGAAGCCCGGCAGCGGCGGCAGATGGAAGGCGTCGGTCGTGTCGAGGACGGTCCGCGACTCGTCGGCGGAGAAGGTGCGCAGCCCCAGCCGGTACGAGAGATAGGTGTCCAGGCCCTTGAGCTTGCCGCCCTCGATGCGCTGGCTGGAGAGCAGGAGGTGGACGCCGATGGAACGCCCGATGCGCCCGATGGACAGGAACAGGTCGATGAAGTCCGGCTTGGCGGTCAGGAGTTCACCGAACTCGTCGATCACGACGAAGAGGTGGGGGAGCGGTTCGAGGTCGGGCCGCCTGGTCGCGCGCAGGGCGGCGTAGTGCCCGATGTCGGCCACGTTCCCCGCGTCCTTCAGCACCTGCTGCCGCCGCTTGACCTCGCCCGCGAGGCTGGAGTGCACGCGCTCGACCAGCCCCGCCTGGTTCTCCAGGTTGGTGATCACGCCTGCCACGTGCGGGAGTTCGGTGAACGGGGCGAAGGTCGCGCCGCCCTTGTAGTCGACCAGGACGAGGGCCAGGTCCTCGGGGGAGTGGGTGGCGGCGAGCGCCAGCACGAGGGTGCGCAGCAGCTCGCTCTTGCCCGAGCCGGTCGCGCCGACGCACAGCCCGTGCGGGCCCATGCCCAGTTCCGAGGACTCCTTGAGGTCGAGCAGCACAGGCTCATGACGGTCCGTCAAGCCAATGGGCACGCGCAGGAATTCACGCTCATGGCGTGGCGCCCAGAGGTCGTGGAGGTTCAGCGCGGCCGGGTCGTCGATGCCGAGGAGGCCGGGGAAGTCGACGGGTCCGGTGACCGGGGTGCCCTCGGCGGCCGACTCGGCGGACAGCCGCAGGGGCGCGAGCAGCCGGGCGAGGCCTTCCGCGCCGGCGGCGGTGACATGGTCGGAGGTGCCGTGCGCGGCCGTGGGGGGCTCTCCGGCCGTATGTGGATGCGTCTGCGGATCGCGAAGGTCCTCCACGACGACATGGTCGCCCCGCACGGTGATCCGCACCGACACCTGGTCGGGCTCGTGCACCTGCTCCTCCAACAGGTGCAGCACGGTGACACCCATGTCGGGCAGCCCGACCGCCGTGTCGGGACGGGGCAGTTCGGCGGCCGTCTCCCCGTACTCGTCGCTCACGACGAGCATGCGGGACGCCAGCCGGAGCGCCTTGCGGTCGGCGAGCCCCCGGCGCACCTCCGCCGCGTACGAGGCACGCCGGCCCAGCTCGTGCCGGAAGTGCCGGGCCAGCTGCGGCAGGCTCGGCGCGATACGGCGGGCCGCCACCGGACCGTCGTGCTCCTGCCCGTCCAGCACATGGGGCAGCCACTTGGCCCACTCCCAGTCCGCCAGCCGCTCGCCCGGCACACCGAGCGCCACGGCCACGTCGTCCGGCGCGTGCGAGACGGCGACCTGGACGAGGAGCGCGCGGGCCACCCGCAGGACGCCCTCCCGGTCGCCGACCACGCTGACGTTGCCCGCGCGGTCCAACGGCACGGTGATCGGGCAGTCGTTGGCGACGGAGTAGCGGGCCAGGAGCGCCCGCGCCTCGTTCAGCATGAACGGGTCCGGCGGGGTCAGCACCCCGCCCTGGTTCTGCCCGATGGCCAGATCCGCCACGGGCACGTCACCCGTGCCGACCCGCACCCGCAGGAAGTCCGGGTCCTGCCGCCGCCGCTCCCAGAGCCGGGCGGGGTCGCGCACGAGGTCGTACAGCGCCTCCGGGGGCGGATCGAGCACCCGGGCCAGCCGCCGCCGCTGCCGCTCGTCGGTCCCGAACTCCTCGCGCAGCTCCTCCAGATACTCCAGATACCGCTCCCGCTGCGTACGCCGGGTGCGCTGGGCCTTGCCGCGCTGGGAGAGGAAGAGGGCGACCGCGCCGAGCAGCGCGAAGACCAGCACGATCGCGCCGAGCGCCGCGAACTGGCTGTTCCGGATCACGGTCATCATCACGACCGAACCCATGACACCCGCCATCGGCAGCAACGCCGTCGCCGCCGTCCCCGCCCTGCCCTCCGGGAGGTTCGGCGGCGGCTCGATCGTCCGGGCCCCGGCGGCCCCGAGCGGCCGGGTGCTCCGCGCGGGCCGATGGACCAACTGCTGGGTCACGGACGGACCCCTTCTTGTGTCTCTCGCGTGGCTGCCTTGGTCGTCGCAGGTCCCTGGTGGTCGCTCATCGCATCCTCACCGCCCGGGTCATCGCCTCCGCCGCCAGCGTGATCGCCGCGTCGCGGGTCTCCTGGCCCAGCAGGGCGGTGCGGATGGGGCCGCCCTGGGCGAGGTGGCGGTCGTAGGGGACGGGGACGACGTGGACGCCGGACTCCTTGAGGTGGGCGACGGCCGTCTTGCGGTCCAGCGTGACGTCGGGGGAGTTGGCGGTGAGCGCGACGACAGTCGAGGCGAGCGCGGAGTGCGGCAACTGGCCGAGCCAGTCCAGGACCTGGCGGGTGCCGTTGACGCCCTCGGCGGTCATCGGCGCGACGACCACGCGTGCGTGGGCCGTGTCCATCGCCGTACGGGCCACCTCGCCCGGCAGCGTCTCGCAGTCCACCACCGTCACCGCGAAGTAGCGCCGCAGCGCGAGGGTCACCGTGCGGTACGTGCGGATGTCCAGCGGGGCCCCGACCCGGCCCTGACTCCCGGGCAGCAGCCAGCCGCCGTCGGACACCGGCACCAAGTACCCGGTGACATCGGTGAGCTGCATGGCGGGGTTGAGGATCTGCGCGAGATCGGCCGCCGCCCAGCGCACCGAGTCGGCCCCCATCCGCACCGGCAGCGTGCCCAGCGCCGCGTCCGCCTCCATCGTGAGCACCGGGTCGTGCCGGTAGTGGTTGAACGTCCGCCCCAGCAGCGCGGCCGTCGTCGACTTCCCGACCCCGCCCCGGATCGACGTCACGGCGATCACCCGTCCCGTCGTCACCGGCTGCTGCAACTCCCGCGCGATCCGCGTCTCCTCGGCCACGTCCTGCGCGGCGGAGGAGGTGAGCTTCCGGAGGGAACGCCCCGTCCGCCGAGCCACCGACTCCCCGTGCTGCGGCCGCCCGAGCGCATGCGCGAGCCGGGGGTCGATCGTGGGGACCGAGTCGGGGGCCCGCATGGGGGTCTGGGGCGCACGGGTGCCACGGGGGGCGGGGGCGGGGGCGGCCGGAGCCGTCGGCGCGGGCGGCGGACCGACCCGGGGGTCCACGACGGGGGCGGGCTGTACGGGCGGCTGTGCGACGGGCGTGGGCTGTACGGGTACGGGTGGCTGAGCAGGAGCAGGAGCAGATGCAGGCGGTTGCACAGGCACGGGCCGCACAGGCCGGTCGTCCCCGGCCTCCTCCGAGGATGCCGAGGATGCCGAGGATGCCGAGGACACCGGCGGCTCCGTCGGCGCCGACCGCACCAACCTCAGTGTTGGCTCGGCCCGCCGGGCGGGAGCCTCCGGCGACCCGGGGGTGGCATCGTCGCCCCCACCGGCCGGTTCCTGTCGGCCCAGCTCGCGCAGCACATCCCGCTGCCAGTCCCCTGCCTGCGCCATGTGCGGCCCCCAGCTCCTAAGCGAACGTGTCGAGCAGTCGTCCGTACACGCCGAACACCCCTATGAGCAGCGGGAACAGGGTGATGACGCCGATGGATTCGAGCGTGTCGCCGAAGCGCCGGAGCCGTACGCGTACGTGCTCGGCGGGCTGCACGGCGAGCACCAGGAGGGGAAGCACGGCGAGGAGGACGAGGACGGCGAGCGGGCCGGCCGCCTCACCGGAGTGGTCCAGCCAGGCCGAGACCAGCCGCACGGCGAGCACGGCCGCCGCGCCGAGCAGCACCACGACCTCGGCGACCAGCGGGAACGCCCGCGCGCGCAGCGCGAGGACGACCATGGTCACGACGGCCAGCAACACGGTCCACTTGGTGGGCGCCCGCAGCGCGAACACCCCGGCCGCGGTCGCCGAGACGGCCATCGTGACCGTCGCGAGGGCCAGTCCCCGGTGCGTCGCGGTGAGCGCCGCCGACACCTGGAAGCGGCTCACGGAGGCACCGCCCGAACGCCGGTCGTCGAGGCCGGAGAGCCCCGACGCCATCAGCGCCAGCCGGGGCAGCAGCCCGAGCACGACCACGGAGACCACCGCGAGAACGGCCCCCACCTCGGCCTGCTCCGGCACCGACAACGACACCGCGCCCGACACGGCCCCGGCGACCCCCAGCCAGCACACCGAGGCCCCGGCCAACGCCCCCGCCCCGACCAGCCCACCCCGCCCGAGCGGGGTGAACAGCCCGAGCAGGGCGAGCGTGACCACCCCGGCCGTGGCCAGGGCCGCGACCTGCGGCGTCCCGGACCACTCCTGTGCTTCCGCCACCGTCGAGGCGCCGAGCAGCCCCAGCGCACCGGCCGTCGCGATCAGCGTCGTCGCCAGGCCCCGCTTCCCGGCCCGCCCCAGCAGCGCACCCACGACCGCGGCCACCAGCGCGACACCGAGCAGCGCACCGGCGACGACCCCGGGCTCGTACGCGGCCCGTGCGAACATCCCGGCGGCCAGCGCCCAGCCGACCGTGGCGAGTCCGGCGGTGATCCGGCGCGTGGCCGGCCGCCAGCGCAGACCGCGGGCGTCGAGGTCCTCGGCCGCCTCGTCCGTGACATCGTGCACGACGGGCGCCGACGGCGCGTCCTCGGCCCGGACGAGCCGCAGCACGGCGCCGTCCGGAACCCCGGCCGACTCCAGCGTGCTGTCGTGCGCCAGCGCGGAACCGTCCGCGGTGACGAGATGCCGCAACTCGGGCCGCCCGCCGACCTGGTCGTCGAGCAGCCGCATGATCTCCGGCAGCAGCAGTCCGACCGGTTCCCGCGACGGCAGCACGAGGTCCACCCGCCGCCGCTCACCCACCAGCGTGACCCGGCTGAGCGCCGTCCGCGCCCCGCCCGTGGCCTGCCCCAACGTCCCCGTAGACATCACGCGATCGAACCTATCACCGGGTAGAAGTGCTGGTCGGGGCTGTGGAAACCGCTGTGGAAACAGAGGGGGACGGCGTGACCGACGGCTGCACGGAACCCCCGTACGGACTCTTGCCGATGATGCGGTTCGACACGAAAGACCACCCCACACATCCCGCGCACAACACCGCCGCGATGACGATCCCGGCGAAGATCTTCCCGATCCGTTCGTCCACCGAGCGCCGCTGCCGCTGCGCCCCGAACAACAGGGCGTCCCGCAGCCGTCGACGCCGCACCGACACCGACTCCAGCAACTGGCTGTCGTAATCCTGCGCTGCCACGGCTACGGAACCCCGATCACTTCTCTCTCAGCCGATCCGCTCTGTCAGCCGATCCGCGCTCTGTCACTCGATCCGTTCCGTCAGCCGATCTGGTCGACCGCCGCGCGCGCCTTGGACAGCGTGGACTGCGCGGTGCCGTCGTTCTGTTCGAGCGTGGTGCGCACCAGGCGGATGATCTCGCGGACCTCACCCGCGGCCTTCTTCCAGCGCTCTTCCTTGCCGTGGTAGTCGTCCGAGACACCGTCGGCCTGGAACTCGGTCATCGCGGCCTTGACGGCGGCGTCACGGTCGCCGAGCACCCGCTCCAACTGCCCCACGATCGTGCCGAGCGCGGTCTGCACCTCGCCCGAGGCGCCGGTGTCGTACGAACGGCGGTCCTGGTTCTGCGCCATGTGGATGTCCCCCTACTGATGCTCTCGATGGCTTATCGGGCGCCGAAGCGGGCCGCGTCGAAGTTGGCCAGGCCCATGTTCTGGTTGGCGTTGTCCTGGGACTCCACGTCACCCGTGCCGAACGCGTCGTCCATGCCCGACTGACCGCCCAGGATCGCGGCGAGCGAGCCGTTCAGATCGGCGGTGATCTCGTCCGCGCGGTTCTTGAACGAGTCGAACGCCACCTTGCCCGAGCCGTTGAACTTGCCCTCCAGCGGTTCCGCCGCGCTGATCAGCAGCTGGATCAGCGTCCCGAGGTCGTCGCTCGATCCGAGCGTGCTCTTCCCGAGGTCCGCCAGGGTCGTCGACCCCATGTCGAACTTCACGTCGTGTCCACCCCCGTGTGTCCGGTCACCTACGTCCCGAACATGCTCTCCCACAACGCGTTGCACCCGCAACGCACTTGCCTGCGAAGTGACATCATCGGGACATAATTCGAACAGCCTTGTGGCCGACCGCCACCAGAGGTTACGGATGACGCCGGGCCGCCCTGCGGGTACTCGGCCGAATCGACGCCCTGCTCAATCCCTGACCGGAATTGGCATACCAAAAAACTTCCAAGACACCGTGCAACCCTCCCCGCACTCCGCGGGTCGTACTTGGCATCAGGACTTCTCGGAGGGGGATCTGGGGGGATCGCGGGGGTTCTGATACGGAGGGGAAAGCCGAGGGGCCCGGTCCACTGGACCGGGCCCCTCGAAACGTTCCGGGCACCCCCGGAGCGCCCGCCGGAAGAACACCCCGCCGCTAGAAGAACACTCCGCACCGCAACAGCACATTCGCGTACGGCCGCGCCTCCCCGGTCCGTACGATCAGTCGCGCGCCCCCCGACAGCTCCTTCAGCTTCTCGTGGGAGACCAGTTCCAGGTCGGGGAAGCGGTCCTCCAGCAGCACCGTCGCCTCCGGGTTCGCGCCCCGGACCTCGCGCGCGGCGGTCGCGCCCTCGACCACGATCTCGTCGAGCAGCCCGTCCAGCACCTCCGCGAAGGACGGCACCCCGGCCCGGAACGCCAGGTCGACCACGCGCGGCCCCTCCGGCACCGGCATCCCCGCGTCGCACACCAACACCCCGTGCCCGTGCCCCAACTCGGCGAGGGCGCCCGCCAGATGACGATTGAGTATCCCGGCCCGCTTCACAGCGCCGCGACCTCCTCGGCGGTCGGGAAGGACACCTGCGCCCCGGCTTTGGTGACGGCGGCGGCCCCGACCCGGGCCGCGTACGCGGCGGCCTCGGCCGGCTCCGAGCCCGCCCCCAGCTTCCACGCCAGCGCCGCGGTGAACGCGTCCCCGGCCCCTGTGGTGTCCACGGCGTCCACCTTCACGGCGGGCACCCGCGCACTGCCGTCGGCGGTCGCGACCAGCGCACCCTCCGCGCCCAGCGTGACGACCACCGAACGCGGCCCGAGCGCCAGCAGCGCCCGCGCCCAGTCCTCCGGCGAACCCGCCAGCTCGCCCCCGACGATGACCTGCGCCTCGTGCTCGTTGACGATCAGCGGATCACAGGCGGCCAGCACCTCGGCGGGCAACTCCCTCGGCGGCGACGGGTTCAGCACGAAACGAGCCCCCTGCGGCAGCCGCCGTACGACCTCCTCCACCGTCTCCAACGGGATCTCCAACTGCGCCGAGACCACCCGGGACGCCCGCAGCAGCGCCTCGGCCGCCCGCACGTCCTCGGGGGTCAGCTTCCCGTTGGCGCCGGGTGACACGACGATGCTGTTGTCGCCCGACGGGTCCACCGTGATCAGCGCGACCCCGGTGGGCGCCCCGCCGACCAGCACCCCGGCCGTGTCGACTCCGGCCGCGCGCTGCGAGTCCAGCAACAGCCGTCCGTTGCCGTCGTCGCCGACCCGCGCCAGCAGCGCCGTACGCGCCCCGAGCCGGGCCGCCGCCACCGCCTGGTTGGCGCCCTTGCCGCCCGGATGCACGGCCAGGTCTGAGCCGAGCACGGTCTCGCCGGCCCCCGGCCGCCGCTCGACACCGATCACCAGGTCGGCGTTGGCCGATCCCACGACCAGGAGGTCGTAGTCGTACATGATCCATCTCCCTGTGCAGGTGGATTGAGACCGCCCGGTGGCCGGTCACGCCGACGGGCGGAAAGCCCGATGCGACGGGCGGAAAGCCCGAAGCCCCAGGCGAAAAGCCCGATGTGGCCGGACGGGTCTCCCCGCCCGGCCACCGCATCGTGTCAGCCGCTGAACTCGGCCACGTTCTCCGACGTGACCACCTTCACCGGCACCATCACCGACTTCTCGACCTTCTCGCCTCCGGCGGCCTTCACCGCGTTGCGCACCGCGATCCTGCCGAGTTCCGCGGGCTGCTGCGCGACCGACGCGTACAGCGTGCCCGCCTCGACGGCCTTCAGACCGTCCGCCGTTCCGTCGAAGCCGATGACCTGGACGGACTTGCCGGCCCTGGAGCCGAGCGCCTTGATCGCACCGAGGGCCATCTCGTCGTTCTCGGCGAAGACACCGTCGACGTCGGAGTTGGCCTGGAGGAGGTTCGTCATCACGTCGAGGCCCTTGGTGCGGTCCCAGTCGGCGGGCTGCTTGGCGAGGACCTTGATGCCCGGGTAGGCCTTCAGACCCTCGGCGAAGCCGGCGCCGCGCTCCCGGCTGGCGGAGGTGCCCGCCTGGCCCTGGAGGATGACGATCTCGCCCTTGCCGCCCAGCTTCTCGGCGAGCGACTTGGCGGCGAGCCTGCCGCCGCTGACGTTGTCGGAGGCGACGAGCGCGGCCGTGTTCGCGCCGTTGACCGCGCGGTCGACGGCCACCAGCGGGATGTCCGCCTTGTTCACGGCCTTCGCCGCCGGGGTCACCGCGTCGGAGTCCACCGGGTTGACGATGATCGTGCCGAGACCCTCGCTGGTGAAGTTCTGCAGCTGGTTGGCCTGCTGCGAGGCGTCGTTCTGCGCGTCGGTGACGGACAGGTCCACGCCCAGCTTCTTCGCCTCGTCCTGCGCACCGGCCCGGATCTGCACGAAGAACGGGTTGTTGAGCGTCGACAGCGACAGCCCGATCTTCTCGCTCTTCGCCGCCGACGACCCGCTGTGCAGGAAGGAGGTCGCGCCCACGACAGCCGCCGCGACCACCGCGGCCAGCACATACGTCACCGCCTGCTTCCGCCGGTCCCCGGAACCCCCGGCTCCCGCCGGAACCGGAGTCGCCCCCGCCTTCCGCCGCACGGTGTCGAGGAGCACCGCCAGCGCGATCACCACACCGATGACGACCTGCTGCCAGAAGGCGGAAACGGACATCAGATTCAGCCCGTTCCGAAGCACCGCCAGGATCAGCGCGCCGATCAGCGTCCCCGACGCCTTGCCCGTACCACCGGCCAGCGAGGCGCCGCCGATGACGACCGCCGCGATCGCGTCCAGCTCATAGCCCTGCGCGGCCTGCGGCTGCGCGGAGGAGAGCCGGGAGGCGAGCACGATGCCCGCGGCGGCGGCGAACAGACCGGACAGCGCGTAGATCGCCAGCTTCTGCCGCTTCACCCGCAGGCCGGAGAGCCGGGCAGCCTCCTCGTTGCCGCCGATCGCGTACATGGCACGCCCGATGTACGTACGCCCGAGGATCACGGCCGTCACGACACCCAGGACCACCATCACCAGGACCGGCACCGGCAGCCAGCCGCCCAGGTTGTCACCGAGGTGCGACACCGACTCCGGGAACGCGATCGGGCTGCCCTGCGAGATCACCAGCGACAGACCGCGCCCCACCGACAGCATGGCGAGCGTCGCGATGAACGGCGGGAGCTTCCCGTACGAGATGAGGAAGCCGTTGACGAGACCGCACGCGATACCGGTGCCGATCGCGAGGATCACGGCTATCCAGACCGGTACGCCCTCCGAAGTGGCGCTCCAGGCAAGCACGGTGGCCGACAGCGCCGCGACCGAGCCCACCGACAGGTCGATGCCCGCCGAGACGATCACGAAGGTCACACCGAACGCGAGGATCGCGGTGACGGCGGCCTGGACACCGATGTTGAGCAGGTTGTCGGCCGTCAGGAAGTCGCCGGACAGCACCGACATCGCGACGACGAGGACGATGAGCGCGGTCAGCGCGCCGTTGTCGAGCAGGAGCCGGCGAAGCCCCGAGGCGCCACTCGCGCCCGTAGTGCTCTTGAGCGTGTCAGCGGCCACGGGGGGCCTCCGTTTCACTGGTGCGGTTGATGGGGTTGGAGACGGCGAGCGCCATCACGGCGTCCTGGGTGGCCTCGGCGGCAGCCAGTTCGCCCGCGATCCGCCCCTGGGCCATGACCAGCACCCGGTCGCTCATACCGAGCACCTCGGGCAGGTCACTGGAGATCATCAGTACGGCGGCACCGGCGGCCGTCAGCTCGTTGATCAGCTCGTAGATCTCGACCTTCGCGCCGACGTCGATCCCACGCGTCGGCTCGTCGAGGATCAGCACCCTGGTGTCCGCCAGCAGCCACTTGCCGATGACGACCTTCTGCTGGTTGCCGCCGGACAGGGTGCGGACGTGCTGGTGCAGCCCCGCCATCCGGACCCCGAGCCGCTCGGCGACCCGGGCCGCGTTCTCCCGCTGCCCCTTGAGATCGACGAACCCGCCCTTGGTGGCGCCCCGCAGGGTCACCAGACCGAGGTTCTCCTCGACGGATGCGTCCAGCAGCAGGCCCTGGCCCTTGCGGTCCTCGGGCACGAGCCCGATCCCGGCCGTCATCGCCGCGCTGACGTCGTCCTTGGGAACCCGGGCCCCGGCGACCTTCACGGCCCCCTTGTCGTACGGATCGGCGCCGAACACGGCCCGCACGACCTCCGTACGCCCGGCCCCCACGAGCCCCGCGATGCCGACGACCTCACCGGCCCGCACCTCGAAGCTCACGTCATGGAACACCCCGTCCCGCGTGAGCCCCTCGACAACGAGCAACGCCTCTCCGGAGTCGGCGTCGGCGTCACCCTGCTGCCGCGGATACTGCTGCTCGATCGACCGCCCGACCATGAGCCGTACGAGCTCGTCCTGGGGCGTGGTCGCGGGCACCTGCCCGACGCTCTTCCCGTCGCGAATGACGGTCACCCGATCCCCCAGAGCGGCGATCTCCTCCAGGTGGTGCGTGATGAAGACGACGCCCACCCCGTCCTCACGCAGCCGGCGCACGATCGCGAAAAGCTTCTCGACCTCCTCGGTCGTCAGCACGGCGGTCGGCTCATCCATGATCAACACGCGGGCATCGAGACTCAACGCCTTCGCGATCTCGACCATCTGCAGCCGCGCGATACCGAGTTCACGCACGCGCGCGCGTGGCGACACCTTCACGCCGACCCGCTCCAGCAGCTCGGCGGCCTCGGCCTCCATCCGCTTCCGGTCGATCATCCCGTAGCGGCGAGGCTGCCGCCCCAGGAAGATGTTCTCGGCGACGGTCAGATCCGGTACGAGATTGAACTCCTGGTAGATGGTGGCGATCCCGAGCCGCTCGGAGTCCTGCGCACCGTGGATGCGCACCTCCTCGCCACCGGCCAGGATCCGTCCCGCGTCGGGGGTGTAGGCGCCGGAGAGCATCTTGATGAGCGTGCTCTTGCCCGCGCCGTTCTCACCGAGCAGGACGTGCACCTCGCCCCGGCGCAGATCGAAGTCGACGCCGTCCAGCGCGACCACACCGGGGAAGGTCTTGCGTATGCCTTCGATGCGCAGCAACTCGTCCGGGTCGCTCACGACGCGCTCCTGTTCGTTACGGGGGACTCGATGGGGGTCTGGGCGGGGGACTCGCCGCACGAGAGGCGTACGACGAGACGTGCCGGGAGGGTGACGGACTGCGGAGGCCGCCCCTCGATACGGTCGACCAGGGCGCGTACGGCGGCCCGCCCCAGCTCGCCCGTCGGCTGGGCGACCGCCGTGATCGGCGGATCGGTGTGCACGAACCACGGAATGTCGTCGAAGGCGGCCAGCCCGACGTCCTCGGGAACCCGCATTCCACGCGCGCGGATAGCGTCGAGTGCGCCCAGCGCCATCAGGTTGTCGGCCGCGAACACGACCTCGGGCGGCTCGGCCAGATCAAGAAACCCCTCGGTGACCCGCCGCCCGCTCTCCGCCTGGAAGTCGCCCTGCCCGATGTAGTCGTCCGGCAGCGGCAGCCCGAGCTCGCCCAAAGCCTCCCTGAAAACCTCGACGCGCTCCCGTCCGGTCGTGGTGGCCGCCGGCCCCGCGATGATCGCGAGCCGCCGATGCCCGAGCCCGTACAGATGCGAGACGAGATCCCGTACGGCCCCCCGCCCGTCCGCACGCACCACCGGCACGTCGACCCCCGGGATCCACCGGTCCACGAACACCATCGGTGTCCCGGCCCGAACGGCGTCCAGCATCAGCGGGGAGCCGCCGTCGGTGGGGGAGACGAGCAGCCCGTCGATCCGCCGGTCGAGCAGGTTCCGTACGTGATGATCCTGAAGCTCGGGCCGCTCGTCGGCGTTCCCGATGATCACGCTGTACCCGAGCGCCCGCGCCTCCTCCTCCACGGACCGTGCCAGCTCCGTGAAGTAAGGGTTCATCACATCGCTGATCACCAGCCCGAGAGTGTGCGTCTGGTCCGTCCGCAACGACCGGGCCACGGCGTTCGGCCGATACCCCAGCGCCGCGACGGCGGCCAACACCCGCGCACGCGCCTCCGCGCTGACCGAAGGATGATCATTCAGCACGCGCGACACCGTCGCGGCCGACACCCCCGCCTCGGCCGCGACATCCTTGATGCCGGCCATCACCGCTCCACCTCCTCGTGGAATCGATTACACGAGGAGGATTGGAATCGATTACACGTGGATGCGGCAAGAGGGCGACAGTGGCTGAAATCCAATCGTGACCGAGCACTCGTAACGGGGGCCCGGCCTCGGTCAGGCGCTCAACCGGTGGTGCCCCTATGGGTTTGGTCAAGGAAATCCGGGTGCGTTTGTGTTCGGGCTGAGGTCAGCATGGCCTGGTGTCCGAGCTGCTGTGGGATGACGTCAAGGGCTTCTTCGACCTTGAGTGGGAGGGGTGCCTTCCGGATGTGTGGGTCACGGGAACTACGGTCCAGGATTGGCAAGCGGTCCTAGATCTGGTCGTTGCGAGTGGCTGGCGGAGTGAGTTCTCCGAAGGTGGCGTGGTCGTTCCGCTGCCGCGTGCTGGGGAGGTGCTGTCGCGGCCTGCTGATGCCGAGTGCGCGGACCTGCGGGTCTGGCCGGCATCGGATGTGTTGGCGATCTTTCGGTTGGAGTCGGCTGACGAGATCGGTTTCGACGTGGACCTGAGGGAGTTGCAGGGGCAGGAGCGGCTGGACATGCTGTGCGGATTTCTTCGTGCGATCGGGTGCCGACTGGGCAAGCCGGTGGTGATGACGCCCGAAGGTGACTGGGACCAGAGCCATCCGGTGCTGGGATTCGATGTCGAGTCCGACCGGGTGGTGCTGCTGGCGGAACCGCGGATCAGCTGACCGTGGCCGCCGGACGTGATGCGTAGAAGGTGCCGTCGCGGAGCATCGCGAAGAGGACGTCGGCTCGGCGTCCGGCGAGGCAGAGGACGGCCTGGGTGTGGTGCTTGCCCTGGGCGATCAGGCGGGAGCCTCCGGAGTGTGGCGCATGAGCACACAAGGCTCATGTGTCGGGGTCTTGTTGAGGCTCCGCGTCAGGACGGGGCGAGGACGCAGAACTCATGGCCCTCCGGATCGGCCAGGCACGTCCACGGGACGTCGCCCTGGCCGAGGTCGAGGTCGGTGGCGCCGAGGGCCCGCAGTCGGGCCACCTCCGCTGCTTTGTCGTCACCGGTGTACGGCAGCAGGTCAAGATGGACACGGTCCGGCACGGTCTTCACGCCGGGCGTGCGGAGGAACTCGAGATACGGGCCGCCACCCTTGGTGGAGCGCAGCGACGCATGATCGTCAGTCACCTCGTGCAGGGACCAGTCCATCGCCTCACCCCAGAACCGGGCCATGGCCCGCGGATCCACGCAGTCGACCACCACCGCGGCGATCGGCCCGGTGTCCCGGTAGATCTCCCGGGGCTCCAGCACACAGAACTCGTTGCCCTCCGGGTCGGCGAGGACCGTCCACGGCACTTCGCCCTGGCCCACGTGGGCGGGCGTCGCACCGAGAGCCTCAAGGCGCGCGACCAACTCCGCCTGATGGGCCGCAGAGGTGGTGGCGAGATCGAGGTGCACACGGTTCTTTGTTGTCGACTTGCGTTCCGGGACGGGCACGACGTCGATGCCGACGGCGACCGGGTCCGGCCACACGAGGCCGCCGACGGGTCCGACGTAGGTGGTCACTCCGGGGCTGTAAGCACTCCAGCCGAGCGCCTCCGCCCAGAACCGGCCGACCGCCGAGGCATCAAGAGCCTTTACGTTCACATGAACAGGTCGCAGCGCCATGCCGGCGATCCTATGCACCCGCTTTACGACGACGCTTGCGCATCTCCAAGTGGGTCCTACGCCGCCGCCAGCTCGCACCACACGTACTTGCCCCGTTCGCCGAACCTGGCCGACGGCATCCAGCCCCAGTACGTCGCGCAGGCCACGACGAGACCCAGCCCCCGCCCGTCCTCCTGCTCGCCCACCCGCTCCAACGGCTCCGGCGGTCGCGGCGGTTCGGGATCGGCGTCCCACGCCCCGATCCACACCGTGCCCTCCGCCGACCGCCGCACCCGGAGTGCGGCGGGCCCCTTCGTGTGCAGTACGGCGTTGGACACGAGCTCGGTCGCGAGCAACTCCGCCGTGTCCACCAGCCCGACGAGACCGTGCATGGTGAGGATCAACCGCAGGGTGCGACGGCAGATGGGCACCGCTCTGAGGTCGTTGGGGATCTGGAGGGTGTAGTCCCAGTTTTCGGGCATGGGTCATCAACTCCGGTGGCGAGGGGGGTTCCGCGCACGGTGGCATTGCCGCAGACGTCATGGCAGGACGGGGCGGTGCGCTTCCGTAGCGTGTGCGTTGCATCACTGAAGGTAGACCTAACAATTCATCCCTAGCAAGCTGGTCGCGTAATCTGACCCCGAACGAGCCTGTCGGCGGAAGTGTTGGACCAAGGAGTGAGTAGTGGTTCTGAGGCGCGAGCCAACCGCACGTCAGATGCGCCTGGCGACGGAGCTGCGCAGACTCCGTGACGCGGCTGGACTGAACGCGACCGAGGCGGCGGCGCTGCTTGGGGTGAGCCGCGTCCAGATGAGCCATATCGAATCCGGACTCACGGGTGTCAGTGAGCAACGACTCCGGCGCCTCACAAGCCACTACGCCTGCACGGACATCGAGTTCGTCGACGCCCTGGTCAAGATGGCCACGGAGCGGACACGTGGATGGTGGGAGGAGTACCGGGGGCTGCTTCCTGCGCCGTTCCTGGACCTGGCCGAGCTGGACCATCACTCTCGGTTCCAGTCCTGCCTCGAGATCCTGTATGTGCCGGGTCTGCTGCAGACCGAGGCCTACGCCCGTGCCGTACACGCCACACGAGTCCCCGAACTGACTGAAGAGGCACTGGAGTTGCGCGTGCGCCATCGCATGGCGCGTCGTGCGGTCCTCGAAGGAGCCCTGCCGATCCGCCTCGACGCCGTGATCCATGAAGCGGCGCTCCGCATCATGGTCGGCACCCGGGCCGCCGCACGAGGGCAGCTCACCCACCTCCTGGAAGTTTCCGAAGCGGAGCACATCGATGTGCGGGTTGTCCCCTTCGACATGGAGGGCTTCTCCTGGGCCAGCAGCTCGATGACCTACGTGGGCGGCAGCGTGACCAGACTGGACACTGTGATCCGAGACGGCCCCACGGGTGCGCTCTACATTGATGCAGAGGACCAACTGGCCACATATCGCGCTCGCTTCCGACAAGTGAGAGCGAGGGCGCTCGCCCCTGAGCAGTCGCGCGAATTCATCAGGCGTCTGGCAAAGGAGCTGTGAGGCACTTCATGACTGTCCCCAGAAACTGGCGAAAGTCGTCCTACTCCGGCGACGGCGACGGCGACAACTGCGTGGAAGTAGCCCCCACCCCCACCCACACAGCAGTCCGAGACTCCAAGGCCCCAGCGCGGGCCACCCTCACCTTCCCCACCCCCGCCTTCACCAGCTTCCTCGAAGCCCTGAAGGCACACCCCCGCCACTGATCCACCACCCCTGTCAGCCCCTGGCTGTACCGTCGGATCATGGCGCAACAGGCGGGGAACCCCCCGGGCGAACGGCAGCTCGCCGTACTCGAAGGCGTCCTCGAACGCATCACGTACGCGAACGAGGACAACGGCTACACCGTCGCGCGCGTGGACACCGGCCGGGGCGGCGGCGACCTCCTCACCGTCGTCGGCGCCCTCCTCGGTGCCCAGGCCGGCGAGTCCCTGCGCATGGAGGGCCGCTGGGGCTCCCACCCGCAGTACGGGAAACAGTTCACGGTCGAGAACTACACGACGGTCCTCCCGGCCACGATCCAGGGCATCCGCCGTTACCTCGGCTCGGGCCTGGTCAAGGGCATCGGGCCGGTCTTCGCCGACCGCATCACCCAGCACTTCGGCCTGGACACCCTCCAGATCATCGAGGAGGAGCCCAAGCGCCTCATCGAGGTCCCCGGCCTCGGTCCCAAGCGCACCAAGAAGATCGCCGACGCCTGGGAGGAACAGAAGGCGATCAAGGAGGTCATGCTCTTCCTCCAGACGGTGGAGGTGTCCACGTCCATCGCCGTGCGCATCTACAAGAAGTACGGCGACGCCTCGATCGGCGTCGTGAAGAACCAGCCGTACCGCCTCGCCTCCGACGTCTGGGGCATCGGCTTCCTCACCGCCGACAAGATTGCCCAGTCCGTCGGCATCCCCCACGACAGCCCGGAGCGCGTCAAGGCGGGCCTGCAGTACGCCCTTTCGCAGGCGACCGACCAGGGCAACTGTTACCTCCCGGAGGAGCGGCTGATCGCCGACGCGGTCAAGCTCCTCCAGGTCGACACCGGCCTGGTCATCGAGTGCCTGGCCGAACTCGCCCTGCCGGACGAGGACTCCGGCGACCCCGGCGTCGTACGGGAGAAGGTCCCCGGCCAGAACGGCGAGCACGACGACCCGGTCACCGCGATCTACCTCGTCCCCTTCCACCGCGCCGAACTCTCCCTCTCCGCCCAGCTGCTGCGCCTCCTGCGCACGGACCAGGACCGTATGCCCGGCTTCCACGACGTCGCCTGGGACAAGGCGCTGGCCTGGCTGAGGGGGCGTACGGGCACGGAGTTGGCCCCCGAGCAGGAGGCGGCCGTACGCCTCGCGCTGACCGAGAAGGTGGCCGTGCTCACCGGCGGTCCCGGCTGCGGCAAGTCCTTCACCGTGCGCTCGATCGTGGAACTCGCCCGCGCCAAGAAGGCGAAGGTCGTGCTGGCCGCCCCCACCGGCCGCGCCGCCAAACGCCTCGCCGAGCTGACCGGCGCCGACGCCTCCACCGTCCACCGCCTGCTGGAGCTGAAGCCCGGCGGCGACGCGGCGTACGACAAGGACCGCCCTCTGGACGCCGACCTGGTGGTGGTCGACGAGGCCTCCATGTTGGACCTCCTGCTGGCCAACAAGCTGGTGAAGGCGGTGCCTCCGGGGGCGCACATCCTCTTCGTCGGAGACGTCGACCAACTCCCCAGCGTCGGCGCGGGCGAGGTCCTCCGTGACCTGCTGGCCGACGGCAGCCCGATCCCGGCCGTCCGGCTCACCAAGGTCTTCCGCCAGGCCCAGCAGTCGGGCGTGGTGACCAACGCGCACCGGATCAACTCCGGACAGCACCCGGTCACCGACAACATGAAGGACTTCTTCCTCTTCGTCGAGGACGACACGGAGGAGGCCGGGCGGCTCACGGTGGATGTGGCGGCCCGTCGTATTCCGGCCAAGTTCGGGCTCGACCCGCGCCGGGACGTGCAGGTGCTGGCGCCCATGCACCGGGGGCCGGCGGGCGCGGGCAACCTCAACGGGCTGCTCCAGCAGGCCATCACCCCCGCCCGCCCCGACCTGCCCGAGAAGCGGTTCGGCGGCCGGGTCTTCCGCGTCGGCGACAAGGTCACCCAGATTCGCAACAATTACGAGAAGGGCGAGAACGGCGTCTTCAACGGCACCGTCGGCGTCGTCACCGCGCTCGACCCGGTCGACCAGCGGCTGACGGTCCTGACGGACGAGGACGAGGAGGTGGCGTACGAGTTCGACGAACTGGACGAGCTGGCGCACGCCTACGCGGTGACGATCCACCGGTCCCAGGGCAGCGAGTACCCGGCCGTGGTGATCCCGGTCACCACCGGAGCCTGGATGATGCTCCAGCGCAACCTCCTCTACACGGCGGTGACCAGGGCGAAGAAGCTGGTCGTCCTCGTCGGCTCCCGCAAGGCGATCGGCCAGGCGGTCCGCACGGTCTCCGCCGGCCGGCGGTGCACGGCGCTGGACTTCCGGCTCGCTCCACGGGCCCTGTGAGGACGTCTCGACGGGGCCCTGTGCGGATCTCTCGTGAAGGCCCGTCGCCCCGTGAGTGAAATTTGATCGATCAAATGAGTCGTAAAGGTCACACAGCTCTTCCAGATGTCGGACGGAGGGGGCAGGATGAGCAAGTTGGCGGCACTCAGTGCCGCCGATGGGCCCGATGGTCGACCCCGAGTGCACTCTCCAGAGCCAATTGGGGGATGGTAGAGACAGTCAGGGCACCTCGAAGATGAGGCACTACGTCGGTGAGGGATGACGTGAGCGACAACTCTGTAGTACTGCGGTACGGCGACGGCGAGTACACCTACCCGGTGATCGACAGCACCGTCGGCGACAAGGGCTTCGACATCGGGAAGCTCCGGGCCCAGACCGGTCTGGTCACCCTGGACAGCGGCTACGGCAACACCGCTGCCTATAAATCCGCCGTCACCTATCTCGACGGCGAGCAGGGCATCCTGCGGTACCGCGGCTACCCGATCGAGCAGCTGGCCGAGCGCTCCACCTTCCTTGAGGTGGCGTACCTGCTGATCAACGGTGAGCTTCCGACCGTCGACGAGCTCGCCACTTTCCAGGGCGAGATCACGCAGCACACCCTGCTGCACGAGGACGTCAAGAACTTCTACCGGGGCTTCCCGCGCGACGCCCACCCGATGGCGATGCTGTCCTCCGTGGTCAGCGCCCTGTCGACGTTCTACCAGGACAGCCACAACCCGTTCGACGAGCGGCAGCGCAACCTCTCCACGATCCGCCTGCTCGCCAAGCTGCCGACCATCGCGGCGTACGCGTACAAGAAGTCGATCGGACACCCGTTCGTCTACCCGCGCAACGACCTCGGTTACGTCGAGAACTTCCTGCGCATGACCTTCTCGGTTCCGGCCCAGGAGTACGACCTCGACCCGGTCGTCGTCTCCGCGCTCGACAAGCTGCTCATCCTGCACGCGGATCACGAGCAGAACTGTTCGACCTCCACGGTCCGCCTGGTCGGCTCCTCGCAGGCGAACATGTTCGCCTCGATCTCCGCCGGTATCTCCGCGCTCTGGGGCCCGCTGCACGGCGGCGCCAACCAGTCCGTCCTGGAGATGCTGGAGGGCATCCAGGCGAACGGCGGCGATGTCGACTCCTTCATCCGCAAGGTGAAGAACAAGGAGGACGGCGTCCGCCTGATGGGCTTCGGCCACCGGGTGTACAAGTCCTTCGACCCGCGCGCCAAGATCATCAAGGCCGCAGCGCACGACGTCCTCTCCGCGCTCGGCAAGTCCGACGAGCTGCTGGACATCGCGCTGAAGCTGGAGGAGCACGCGCTCTCCGACGACTACTTCGTCTCGCGCAACCTCTACCCGAACGTGGACTTCTACACGGGTCTGATCTACCGCGCCATGGGCTTCCCGACCGAGATGTTCACGGTTCTCTTCGCCCTCGGCCGCCTGCCGGGCTGGATCGCCCAGTGGCACGAGATGATCAAGGAGCCGGGCTCCCGCATCGGCCGCCCGCGCCAGATCTACACGGGCGTCGTCGAGCGCGACTTCGTGCCGGTCGAGGCCCGCTGACCACTGCGCGCTGAGTACTTGTAGTCAAGGGGCCCGTACGGAAAGCCGTCCGTACGGGCCCACTGCTGTCCCACTGAGGCCCACTGCTTTGTCCCACGGCAGAAGAGGGCGCCCTACGGCGAGTGAGCCGAAGGGGCGCGCCTGTGTCGAGAGGGCGAACGCGCGGAGGCCCGCAGGGTCGAGCAC
>NZ_JBHVDX010000066.1:0-42663 GCF_042802555.1 Streptomyces sp. NPDC057474
GGTGGGGGTTGACCCACCGGGGCGGCGCCGTTTCTGTGCGTTCTCCGTGTGCTGCGTCCTACGGGAACGTCAGCTTCCAGCTGTTGATGCGGCCCGTGTCCTGTGCCGCGTTGTCCTGGACCCGCAACTGCCAGACACCGTTGGCGACTTCGGAGGACGCGTTCACGGTGTACGTGGTGTTGATGTTGTCCGTGCTGCCGCCGGTGCCGTACGCCTTCAGCGTGTACGCCGTGCCGTCGGGGGCGACCAGCTGGACCTGGAGGTCACCGATGTAGGTGTGGACGACGTCCACGGCGACGGCGAGGTTCGAGGGCGCGTTGCCGGTCCGGCCGGAGACGGTGATCGACGAGGTGACCGCCGCGCCGTTGTCCGGAATCGATACGTCGGCCGTGTTCTCGAACGACGTGCCGCCGCCCCCGCCACCGCCGGGCCGGGTGCCCACGTTGATGCCCGCCCACGCGTTCTGCACCGCCGTGTACTCGGCGGACGTGGTGCCGTACAGCTCACCGGCGACCGCGAGCGTGCCGGTGCGGGCCGCCGCGTAGTTGGTCGTCGACGTGAACTTCGTGGTCAGCGCCTTGAACCAGATCTGCTCCGCCTTGGCGCGGCCGATGCCCGTCACCGGGAGGCCGTCCGAGGTGGGCGAGTCGTAGCTGACGCCGTTGATGGTCTTGGCGCCGCTGCCCTCGGAGAGGAGGTAGAAGAAGTGGTTCGCGGGGCCCGACGAGTAGTGCACGTCGATCGAGCCGATGCCCGAGTACCAGGCGTCCTTGGACGAGCCGTCCTTGCTCGGCTTGTCCATGTAACGCAGCGGCGTGCCGTCGCCGTTGATGTTGATCTCCTCGCCGATGAGGTAGTCACCGACGTCGGAGGAGTTCGCCGCGTAGAACTCGACCGTCGAGCCGAAGATGTCCGAGGTGGCCTCGTTCAGACCGCCGGACTCACCGGAGTAGTTGAGGCCGGCCGTGTTGGACGTGAGGCCGTGGGTCATCTCGTGCGCGGCCACGTCGATCGACGTCAGCGGGTTGGCGTTGCCCGAGCCGTCGCCGTACGTCATGCAGAAGCAGGAGTCCTGCCAGAACGCGTTGACGTAGTTGTTGCCGTAGTGCACGCGCGAGTAGGCGCCGACGCCGTCACCGCGGATGCCGCTGCGGCCGTGCACGTTCTTGTAGTAGTCCCAGGTCAGCGCCGCGCCGTAGTGGGCGTCGGCGGCGGCCGACTCCAGGTTCGACGGGGCGCCGTTGCCCCACACGTCGTCGGCGCCGGAGAACAGGGTCCCGGTGCCGGAGGTGCCGCGGTTCAGGTTGTACGTCTTGTGGCCGCCGCGCGCGCCGTCGGTGAGGTTGTACGTCGAGCCGGACTGCGTGGTGCCGAGGGTCACCTGGCCGCTGTACACCGTGTTGCCGGTGCCGGTCTCGATCGCCTCCCACTCGTACAGCTTCGCGCCGCTGGTGGCGTCGGTGATGACGTGCAGCTCCTGCGGGGTGCCGTCGTGCTGGAAGCCGCCGACGACCGTCTCGTAGGCGAGGACCGGCTTGCCGCTCGCGGCCCAGACGACCTTGCGCGGTGCGCGGTTGACCTCGGGGCTCTTGGCGTCCTCCGCCTTCGCCGCGCCGAGCGCCTGCTTCTCCGCCTTGGAGGCGGCGACGGCGGGCGTCACCGACTTGACCGCGATCGCCGCCTTGGTGGCCTTGACGATGCCCTCGGTCTCGCCCGCCTTCGACGTCTCGACGACCAGGTCGCCGCCGAGGACCGGGAGGCCGTCGTAAGTCCGCTCGTACCGCGTGTGCACGGTGCCGTCGCGGTCCTTCAGCACGTCACGGACGACGAGCTTCTCCTTCGCGCCGAGGTTCAGCTCCTCGGCCGTCTCCGCCTTCGTCGCGTTGGCCTCGCGTATCAGCTCGGCCCGCTGGGCGGGGGTGAGCTTCACGGAGAGCGCGCCCGGGTCGGCCTTGCCCGCGGCCGACGGTGCCTTCTCCGGGGCGGCGGTGGCGGCGCCCGACTGGACGGCCGCGGCCAACAGGGCGGTGACGGCGACGAGCGCGCCGGCGGCCGCGCGCCGACGGGTGCTGTGGCCGAAGGTGTTACCGGTGTGGGAGGTGCGTCTGTGGGACTGGCGTCTCAACACTGACTCCTTCTGCATGGCCGCGGTTCGCGCGGCCAGGGGAGACCGGACGGCTGGTGGCCGCCCGGGCAGAACAAGGTGAGAACTGTGAACGCGAAACCACATGCGGGGGTGCTTCGCGGCACGGCCAGAGCTACTTGTGAGGTTGCTGTGTCGCGGTTGTGGGCAGAGTGGCAGGAGACTGCGGGTTCTGTCAGGAGCGCGTCAAGAAGTTGGCCGGAAATGGTCCGTTGCCCGGTTGGTCATGTTCGCTATACGGACTGTTTGCTCTGTGGGCTGCTCGCGATACGGGCTGCTCGCGATACGGGCTGCTCGCGATACGGGCTGTTCGCGATACGGGCTGTTCGATGCGGTCCAGCGACTCGACTGCCGTCAGGCAACCCCCTCCCCATGCCACCTCTGCCATAGCGCCGCGTACGCGCCCTTCGCCGTCACCAGCTCCTCGTGTGTGCCGAGTTCCGTCAGCAGGCCGTCCTCCATCACGGCCACGCGGTCCGCGTCGTGGGCGGTGTGGAGGCGGTGGGCGATGGCGATGACGGTGCGGCCGTGGAGGACGGCGGCGAGGGCGCGTTCGGTGTGGCGGGCGGTGGTGGGGTCGAGGAGGGCGGTGGCCTCGTCGAGGATGAGGGTGTGGGGGTCGGCGAGGACCACGCGGGCGAGGGCGAGCTGCTGGGCCTGGGCGCCGTCGGTGCGGCGACCGCCCTCGCCGAGGCGGGTGTCGAGGCCGTCGGGGAGGTCGCGGACCCAGTGGTCCGCGCCCACGGCCGTCAGCGCCGTCCACAACTCCTCGTCCGTGGCCGCCGGTTCGGCGATCAGGAGGTTGTCGCGGACCGTGCCCAGGAAGACGTGGTGCTCCTGGGTGACCAGGACGACCTGGCGGCGCAGACGTTCGGGCCCGAGGTCGACGACGGGGACCCCGCCGACCGTCACCGTGCCCTCGGTCGGCGCGTCGATGCCGGCCAGCAGGCGGCTCAGCGTCGTCTTTCCGGCGCCGGACGGGCCCACCACCGCGAGTCGTTCTCCGGGGCGGACCGTCAGGTCCACGCCGCGCAGCACCTCGCCGCCCCGCTCGTAGGCGTAACGGACACCGGTCACGTCGATGCGGTCGTCCGCCGGTTCCGGGGTGTCGGCGGAGCCGACGCGCGGGGCACCGGCCAGCCCCTCCACCCGGGCGAACGAGGCGCCGCTGCTCTGCAGCAGCTCGACCCGCATCAGGATCTCGTCGAGCGGGCCGCTGAGCTGTTGCAGGTACAGGGCCGCCGACACCACCGCGCCCAGGCTCACCGAGCCGCGCACGAGCAGCGCCCCGCCGAGGAGGAGGACCAGCACCTGGGGCACGAAGTACGAGACCTCGACGCCCGGGAAGAACACCGTGCGCAGGAACAGGGTGTGGAACCGCCGCCGCCGGGACACTTCCAGCGCGTCCCGGCTCGCCGTGGTCCGCCGCCGCTCCAGCCGCAGCGCCTCGACCGTACGGGCCCCGGACGCGGTCGCCGCGACGATCTCCGCGACCTCGGAATTGGCCGCGCCCTCGGCGAGGTACCCGGTGCGCGCCCGGCGCAGATACCAGCGCAGCACCAACCCGATCCCGCTCAGCCCGGACAGGGTGCACACCCCGAGCAGCGGGTCCAGCGCGAACACCGCGCCGATCAGGAACAACGCCTGCACCGAGCTGATCAACAGTTCGGGGCCCACGTCACGCAGCGTCTTGCCGACCGCGTCCACGTCGGCCGTGCCGCGCGCCGTCAGATCACCGGTCCCGGCCCGCTCCACGACCGACGCCGGCAGCGCCAGCGTCCGGTCCACGAACTCCTCACGCACCCGCGCCAGCGTCCGCTCCCCGAACCGGTGCCCCACATACCGGGCCCAGCGCGCCAGCAGCAACTGCGCCACCGCGCACAGCAGGATCGTCGCCGCCAGCCGGTCCACCGCCCCGACGCCACCCCCGCCGCGCACCTCGTCGATGATCCGCCCCAGCAGCCAGGGCCCGGCCAGCCCCATCGCGGCGGCCGCCCCGTTCAGCCCCAGCACGGCGAGGAACGCCCGCCCGTCCGCCCGCACCAGCCGTACGGTGGCCCGCCGCACGGCGGCCGCCTCCGCGATGGGCAGCCGGCCGGAGGAGTGGGGGGTGGCTTCGACCGCGGTCACCGTACGGCCTCCTCTGTCGTGGTGTTGTCCATGTCCTCCGCCTCGCCCGCGTCCCGGGCCACCAGCGCCCGGTATCCGGGCTCGCCCGCGAGGAGCTCGCGGTGGGTGCCACCGGCCGCGACCTTGCCGTCGACCAGGTGGAGGACGGTGTCCGCGTGGTCGAGGACGAGGGGCGAGGTGCTGGTGACGAGGGTCGTACGGCCCTCGCGGGCGGCCCGCAGCCGCTGGGCGACCCGGGCCTCGGTGTGGGCGTCGAGCGCCGAGGTCGGCTCGACGGCGAGCAGGATCTCGGGGTCGGCCACCAGCGCCCGCGCCAGCCGTACGCGCTGCCGCTGGCCGCCGGAGAGGTTGCGGCCCTGCGCGTCGATCGCCGAGTCGAGGCCGTCCGACAGGCCCTGCACGATGTCCTCGGCCACGGCCGCGCGCAGCACCCGCCCGGCCGTCGCGTCGTCGATGTCGCCGTGTCCGCCGAGCAGTTCGCGCAGCCGGCCCGCGAACAGGTCGGCCTCGTGGTCGGCGACCAGGATCCGCGCGCGGACCTGCGCCAACGGGATCGCGTCCAGCGGGGTTCCGCCCCAGGTCACCGCAGTCGGCGCGTACCGGCCGAGCCGGTCCACCACGGCCGCCGCGTCGGCCGGCCGGTCGGCGGCCAGCGCGACCAGCCGCCCGGGCGGCACCCGTACGCCCGACTCGGGGTCGTGCAGCGCGCAGGGCTCGGCGGGCGCGTCCGTGGTGCCGTGGTCCGGCAGCGGCTCCAGGGTCACGAACCGGATGACACGCCGCGCGGCCACCACCCCGCGGCTCACCTCGTACCCCCAGTCGACGAAGTACGACACCGGCCGCACCAGCACGGTGACGTACCCGTACACCGCCACCAACTCGCCCACGGTGATGGCCCCTTGGGCGGCGAGGCGGGCCGCGAGCCAGGTCACCACCGCGAGGAACAGCGTCGGCAGCCCCACCCCGAGCGCCTGCATCCAGCTGGTCACCGCCCCCACCCGGTACCCCTGCGCCCGCAGCCGCTGCGAGTCCCGGTGGAACGCGTCGGCGACCAGCCCCTTGCCGCCGAGCCCGTTGAGGACACGCAGCCCGCCCGCGAGGTCCGCGATCCGCGCGGTCAGCACGCCCTGGCGCTCCCGGTACTCCGTCTCCGTGCCCTGCAGCCGCCGCATCAACGGCCCCACGATCACGGCCATCAGCGGCATCCCGAGCAGGACGACCGCGGCGATGGGGAGGGAGACCGACACGAGCAGCCCGGCGACCACCAGGTACGCGGCGAACGCGCCGACCCCCGGGCCGATGACCGTCAAGGAGGAGGAGATCGTGTTGACGTCTCCCACGCCGATCGTGACGACCTCCCCGGCGCCGACGCGGCGGGGCAGCGCCGCCCCCAGCCGGACCGCGTGCGCCATCACGACCTTCACCGTGCGGAAGTTGGCGTCCATCCGCACACGGGTCATCGTGCGGTGGCGCATGATGCTCAGCCAGGCGTTGAAGGCGCCGACGCCGAAGAGCGCGGCCGTCCAGCCGGCCAGGGCCGGGTAGTCACCGGGTTCCAGTCCCTCGTCGATCGCCCGGGAGAGCAGGTACGGGGTGGCCGCGAGCAGCACCATCCATACGCAGGAGATGAGCGAGCCGAGTGCGGAGCGGCCCGCCTGTTGCTTGACCAGCCACCACAGGTAGCGGGCGCCGCCTCGGCAGTCGGGTGTGCCGGGGTCCTCGTACGCGTTGATCATCGGCCCCCGATTTCTGTGTGGACATGGCTGACTGGGTGCGTTCTTGGGTGCGGGCTGTGTGTGGCTTGTCGCGCGGTTCCCCGCGCCCCTGACGGGGCGCTGCCCTACGCCAAGCTGTCCCGCCATGCCCGGTGCAGGTCCGCGAACCTGCCCGTTCCCGCGATCAGGTCCGCCGGGGTGCCGTCCTCGACGATGTGGCCGTGTTCCATCACCAGGACCCGGTCGGCGATCTCGACCGTGGAGAGGCGGTGGGCGATCACGACGGCCGTGCGGCCGCGCAGGACCGTGGACATGGCGCGCTGGACCGCCCGTTCGCCCGGGATGTCGAGGGAGCTGGTCGCCTCGTCCAGGATGAGGACGGCCGGGTCGGCGAGCAACGCCCGTGCGAAGGCGACGAGTTGGCGCTGACCGGCGGAGATACGGCCACCGCGCTTGCGTACGTCGGTGTCGTAGCCGTCGGGCAGGGCGGTGATGAAGTCGTGGGCGCCGATGGCCTTGGCGGCGCGCTCGATGTCCTCGCGCGTGGCTTCGGGGCGGCCGATGGCGATGTTCTCGGCGACCGTGCCGGAGAACAGGAACGACTCCTGGGTCACCATGATCACCCCGCGCCGCAGCTCGGGCACCGAGAGGTCGCGCAGGTCGACGCCGTCCAGGAGGACCTGCCCGGACGAGGGGTCGTAGAAGCGGGCCACCAGCTTGGCGAGGGTCGACTTGCCGGCGCCGGTGGAGCCGACCACCGCCACCGTGCTGCCCGCCGCGAGGGTGAGGTCGAAGCGCGGCAGGACCTCGCCGCCCGTGCGGTACGCGAACCGCACGTCGTCGAACACGACCTCGCGGCCCGGGATTTCGGAGGCCGCCGCCGGCAGCTCCTTGGGCTCGGCGGGCTCGGGCACCGACGGGGCCTGGGCCAGCAGGCCCGCGATCTTCTCCAGCGAGGCCGCCGCCGACTGGTACGAGTTGAGGAACATGCCGAGCCGGTCGATCGGGTCGTACAGCCGCCGCAGATACAGCACCGCCGCCGCCAGCACACCCAGCGCCAGCGTCTCCGACGCCACCCGGTACGCGCCCCACAGCACGATCGCCGCGACCGTGATGTTGGCGACGACACGGGAGCAGACCACATAGCGGGCCATCTCCAGGATGGCGTCGCCGTTCTTGCGCTCGTGGTGCCGGTTCAGGGCACCGAACTCCGTGTCGTTCGCGGTCTCCCGGCGAAACGCCCGCACCGGGCGGATGCCGTTCATCGTCTCCGCGAACTTCACGATTACCGCGGCGATCGCGCTGGACCGGGCCGTGTAGACGCTCGCCGCGCGCCGCCGGTACATCCGCACGAACCCGTACAGCGGCACGAACGACGCCAGCGCCGCCGCCCCCAGCCCCAGGTCCAGCCAGAGCAGCATCGCGGAGATGTAGACGAAGGCGAGGATCACGCCGATGAGTTCCTGCAGACCCTCGTTGAGCAGCTCGCGCAGCGACTCGACGTCCGTGGTGGACCGGGAGATGAGCCGGCCCGAGGTGTACCGCTCGTGGAAGTCGATGCTCAGCGCCTGGGCGTGCCGGAAGATCCGGCCGCGCAGATCCAGCAGCACGTCCTGGTTCACCCGCGCGGACGCCCCGATGAACGCGTACTGCAGCCCGCCGGCCGTCAGCGCGCACGCCAGATACCCGACCCCCACCGCGACCAGCGGCCCGTGGCGGCCGTCCCGGAGCGCCGGTACGGCACTGTCGATGGCGTACGCCACCAGCAGCGGGCCCGCCTGCACCGCCGCCTGCTGGAGCAGGAGCAGCACACTCGCCATGACCACCCGGGCCCGCATGGGCGCGAGCAGGGAGCGCAGCAGCGCGAGGGTGGCACCCGGGGGCGTGGGGAGGTCGTCGTGGTCGAACGGGTCGCCGTCGGCGGCCTGCCGAGCGGGGGGCTGTCCGCCGCCGGGCGCCTCGCCCGTCGTCGTGCCCGCCGCCTTGTCCAGCTCCTCGTTCGGCTCCTCGTTCGGTTCCTTGTTCGGCGCGGCGGTCATGGGCGCCGTCATCGTTCGTCCCCCTCGGTCCCGGACATCAGATGGGCGTACTCCGTGTTCGTGCGCAGCAGTTCCTGGTGGGTGCCCACCGCCGTGACACGGCCACCGGAGAGCAGGGCCACGCGGTCCGCGAGCAGCACCGTCGACGGGCGGTGCGCCACGATCAGCGCGGTGGTGTCCGCGAGCACGCGGCGCAGTGCGGCCTCCACCGCGGCCTCCGTGTGCACGTCCAGTGCCGACAGCGGGTCGTCCAGCACGAGGAAGCGGGGGCGGCCGACCACCGCCCGCGCCAGTGCGAGGCGCTGCCGCTGGCCGCCGGAGAGGCTCAGGCCCTGCTCGCCGACCTGGGTGCCGGTGCCCTGGGGGAGCGCGTGCGCGAACTCCGCCTGTGCGATGGACAGGGCGCGGTCCAGCTCGGGTTCGCCCGCGTCCGGCCGGCCGCCCATGAGGACGTTCTCGCCGACGGTCGCCGAGAAGAGGGTGGGTTCCTCGAAGGCCACCGCCACCAGGGCGCGCAGCGATTCCCGGGGCATTTCGGTGATGTCGTGGCCGTCCAGCGTGATGCGGCCCGACGTGACCTCGTGGAGGCGGGGGACGAGGGCGGTGAGGGTGGTCTTGCCGGAGCCGGTGGCGCCGACCAGGGCCATCGACTCGCCGGGGCGGATGTGCAGGTCGATGTGGTCGAGGGTGGGGGTGGTGTCGGGGGCGGCGTCGGGGTAGCGGAAGGTGACGTCGTGGAACCGGAGTCCGCTGCCCGCGGCGGGGGCGGCGGGGGCGGCGGGGGCGTCGGCCTGCGTCGTCGACTCCGGCTTCTCGTCCATCACCTCGAAATACCGCTCCGTCGCCGTCGCCGCCTCCTGGCTCATCGCCAGCAGGAAGCCGATCGAGTCGACGGGCCACCGCAGCGCGAGGGCCGTCGACAGGAACGCCACCAACGTCCCCGCCGACAGCACCCCGTCGGCCACCTGAACCACACCGAGCACCAGCGCCGCGCCGATCGCCAGCTCGGGGAGCGTGATGATGACGCCCCAGATCGCCGACAGGAGGCGGGCCTTGCGCAACTCCGTTCCCCGCAAGGTCCGCGACAGCTCGCGGAACGCGCGGGCCTGACTGCGGTGCCGCCCGAACCCCTTGATGATGCGGATCCCGAGGACGCTCTCCTCGACGACCGTGGTGAGGTCGCCGACCTGGTCCTGCGCGAGGCGCGCGACCGCGGCGTACTTCTTCTCGAAGAGGACGCAGGTGACGATCACGGGGACGACAGGCCCCAGGATGACGAGCCCGAGGGTCCAGTCCTGGAGCAGCATGATGATGACGCCGACCACGATGGTCACCGCGTTGACCAGCAGGAACGTCAGCGGGAAGGCGAGGAACATCCGCAGCAGCATCAGGTCGGTCGTGCCGCGCGAGAGCAGCTGCCCGGAGGCCCAGCGGTCGTGGAAGGCGACCGGGAGGCGTTGCAGATGCCGGTAGAGATCCGCCCGCATCGACGCCTCGACCCCGGCGAGGGGCCGCGCCACGAGCCAGCGACGCAACCCGAACAGCAGCGCCTCGGCGAGGCCGAGCAGCAGCAGGTACAGCGCCCCGAGCCACACGCCGGCCGGGTCCCGGTCGGCGACCGGCCCGTCCACCATCCACTTCAGGACCAGCGGGATGAACAGGCCCACGCAGGAGGCGACTATCGCGACGAACGCGGCGACGGACAGCCGCGCCCGCACGGGCCGCACGTACGGCCACAGCCGCAGCAGCGTGCGTACGGCGGACCGCCCCTCGGCCTTCCCGGGGGCCCCGGCCCTCTCGGGCTCACCGGGCTGCACGGCGGTCTCGGGTTCCTGGGTCCGGTCGGGTTCCTCGGCGGTTGCACGTGTCGTGGGCATCAGCAGCGAGCCTACGGATCGCCACTGACATCGCCCACCGAGTTTTGGCCGGACCGCGATCGGTCATCGGTCCTACGACCTGCGCGGGCGCGGGGGCGTACGGGGAGATCAGGGGGGTCGTACCGATACATCAACCGATCGGCTGATGTCTGTTCGAGCGCGATGGCCGATGTGTTCCCGTGCGCTCCGCAGGGATTCTCGACACACACCACAAGTCGTCCACACCCGTCATCGAGGTCACCGACCTGCGCAAGTCCTACGGCGGCCGGAACGTCGTCGACGGTGTTTCCTTCACCGTAGAGGAGGGCGAGATCTTCGGGACCCTCGGCCCGAACGGCGCCGGCAAGACCACCACCGTCGAATGCGTCGAGGGCCTGCGGGTGCCCGACGCGGGCCGGGTCCGCGTCACCGGCCCGGACCCGGTCGCCGAGCACGAGCGGGTCGTCCGCGTCCTGGGCGCCCAGTTCCAGCAGAGCGAGTTGCAGCCCGAGCTCAAGGTCAGCGAGGCGCTGGAGCTGTACGCCGGCTTCTACCCGAACCCGGCCGACCGGCGCCCGCTCACCGAACGCCTGGGCCTCACCGCTCACCTCCGCAGCCGGTTCGCGAAGCTGAGCGGCGGCCAGAAACAGCGTCTGTTCATCGCGCTCGCCCTCATCGGCAACCCACGGATCGTGGTCCTGGACGAGCTGACCACCGGCCTCGATCCACGGTCCCGCCGCGACACCTGGGGAGCTCTGAGCGGGATACTCGCGAGACTCCGACGCGGGGCCATGACAGACACGTCGTAGATCATTCACGGGACAGTGCCTAGCTCGGGTAGGGCAACAGACCAGCGTTGATCCTCTCCCAGGCTGCCTTCAGCTCGGCCAGCAGCTCCGGCTCGTCGGGGGTGCGGTCGGCCTGTTCGCGGGAGTCGGCGGTCAGGTTGTACAGGTGGTCGGCCCCGGTGGCGTCCCGGTAGTACTTCCAGTCGCCGCGCCGGAGCGCCCGGTTGGCCCGGACCCGCCAGAACAGGTCGCGCTCGGGCACCCGTTCGCCGCGCAGCAGGTGGCCGGCGAGGCTCTTGCCGTCGAGCGGGTACGCCGGGTCGGGCCGGGCGCCGCCCAGTTCCAGGAGGGTCGCCGTCCAGTCGGGGGAGAACAGCGGCTCGTGACTGACCTGGTGGCCGTCGATCCGGGCGGGCCAGCGCAGGATCGTCGGCACCCGGATGCCGCCCTCCAGCAGCACGAACTTCTCTCCGCTGAGGGGCCAGTTGTAGGAGTAGCGCTCGCCGCCGTTGTCGCTGGCGAACAGCACAACCGTGTTCTCCTCCTGCCCGGACCGGCGCAGCGCGGCCAGGACCTCACCGACGGCCGCGTCCAGGCTCTCCACCATCTGTGTGTACTTCTCGACCGAGCCGCCGTCGAAGTGGTTGAGCGCCCGGGACACCTCCGCCTGCGTCTTCGCGGCCCGGATCTTCGCCGCGATCTCGGCGCCGGTCTCCTGGTCGTCCTCCGCGAGCCAGGGCCAGTGCGGGGTGGTGAAGTTGAGGTTCAGCAGCCACGGCTTGTCGTGCTTGCGTCCGACGTACTCGACGGCCCGCTCGGTCAGGACCTCCGTGTAGTAGCGCAGGTCCTTGTACTCGGCGTCCCCTTCGTAAAGGTCGTACGCGCCCAGCTGGCCCAGCTTGGAGAAGTACTCCAGCACGCCCCCGAAGTTGCCGAAGAACTCGTCCCAGCCCGACTTGGTGGGGCTGTAGTCGGGCAGCCAGCCGCAGTGCCACTTGCCGATCAGCGCGGTCGCGTAGCCCGACTCCTTCAGCAAGGAGGCCAGTGTGGGGTGGCTCGGGTCGAGGCCCTGCGCCCTGTTCGCGATCGGCTCGGCGAGCCCGCCCGGCGTACGCCCCGGAAACCGCCCGGTGTAGAGGCTGAACCGGGTCGGTGAGCAGGTCGCCGACCCCGAGTGCGCGTCCGTGAACCGCACCCCCTGCCGGGCCAGCCGGTCCAGGTTGGGCGTCTTGATGTGCGGTGCCCCGTACGAGGAGAGGTCGGCCCACCCGAGGTCGTCACCGAGGATGACGAGGAAGTTGGGACGCTTGCCGGAGGCGGCTGCGGGGCGGGCCTTGAAGGGGCGTTCGGTGGGGCCGGCCTCGGCGGGCACGGCCTCGGCGGTGGCGGCCGTACCGGCGACGGCGGTCACGGCACCGCCACCGACGAGACCACCGAAGGCACGACGGGATATCTCAGGCATGCGATCGAGTTGATCAGCCGGCCCGATCCCCTGACCAGAGATCCGACGCGGGTTCACGCACCTGCCACAGTCCTGAAACGTTGCCTCAGCCGACCACTGTCAGCCGATCACCCGGAGCAACAGCACGCACCGCGCCGGGACCGTAACCGCCGCCCCCGCCCGATGCACCACCCCCGGCCCCTCCCCCTGTTCCTCCCGTGACGTGTCGACGACCACCTCGTACCGTTCCGCCCACGGCGTCCCCGGCAGGACGAAGCTCACCGGGCGGTCGCCGGCGTGGAGGACGGTGAGGAAGCTGTCGTCGAGGATCGGGGCGCCTCGGGCGTCCCGGCCGGGGATGTCGCGGCCGGAGAGGTACATGCCGAGGGTCGCGGCCGGCGCGTACCAGTCCCGTTCGGTCATCTCGGTGCCGCGTGCCGTGAACCAGGCCAGGTCCCGCAGCCCGTCCGCCGAGTGGGCCCGGCCGGAGAAGAAGGCCCGGCGACGGAGGACCGGGTGCGCGTGACGGAGGTCGATCAGACGGGCCGTCAGGTCGAAGAGCGCCTTCCAGTTGGGGTCCTCCATGAGGCCCCAGTCGACCCAGCTGATCTCGTTGTCCTGGCAGTACGCGTTGTTGTTGCCCCCCTGGGTGCGGCCCAGTTCGTCCCCGGCGACCAGCATCGGCACGCCGGTGGACAGCAGCAGCGTGGTGAGCAGGTTCCGCAACTGCCGCCGCCGCAGCGCCCCTACGCGCTCATCGTCCGTCTCGCCCTCGGCACCGCAGTTCCAGGACCGGTTGTCGTCCGACCCGTCCCGGTTCCCCTCCCCGTTCGCCTCGTTGTGCTTGCGCTCGTACGACACGAGGTCCCGCAGGGTGAAACCGTCGTGCGCGGTGATGAAGTTGACCGACGCGTACGGCCGCCGTCCGCCCCACGCGTACAGGTCGCTCGACCCCGACAGCCGGTACCCCAGGTCCCGTACGTCCGGCAGCGCGCCCCGCCAGAAGTCCCGGACGGCGCCCCGATAGCGGTCGTTCCACTCCGTCCAGAGGGGAGGGAAGGCCCCGACCTGGTAGCCGCCCGAGCCCACGTCCCACGGCTCGGCGATCAGCTTCACCCGCCGCAGCACGGGATCCTGGGCGATGACGGCGAGGAACGGGGACAGCATGTCGACGTCGTGCATCGAGCGCGCGAGCGCGGCGGCCAGGTCGAAGCGGAAGCCGTCCACGCCCATCTCCGTCACCCAGTACCGCAGCGAGTCGGTGATCAGGCGCAGGACGTGGGGCTGGACCACGTGCAGGGTGTTCCCGCAGCCGGAGTAGTCCGCGTACCGGCGGGCGTCGCTCTGCAGGCGGTAGTAGCCCCGGTTGTCGATGCCGCGCAGCGACAGGCTCGGGCCGCGTTCGTCGGCCTCGGCCGTGTGGTTGTAGACCACGTCGAGGACGACCTCGATACCGGCGGCGTGCAGGGCCCGCACCATCCGCTTGAACTCCCCGACCTGCTGCCCGGCCGTGCCCGACGACGCGTACGCCGCGTGCGGGGCGAAGTAGCCGATCGAGTTGTAGCCCCAGTAATTGCGCATGCCCCGGCGCAGCAGATGGTCCTCGTGGGCGAACTGGTGCACGGGCAGCAGCTCCACCGCCGTCACGCCCAGCTTCACCAGGTGCTCGATCGCGGCCGGGTGCGCCAGACCGGCGTAGGTGCCGCGCAGTTCCTCGGGGATGCCCGGATGGGTCATGGTGAAGCCGCGTACGTGCAGCTCGTAGATGACCGAGTCCGCCCACGGGGTCTTCGGGCGGCGGTCGTCGGCCCAGTCGTCGTCATCGTGGACGACGACGCCCTTCGGGACGTGCGGCGCCGAGTCCCGCTCGTCGCGCACGGTGTCGGCGACATGCTGCTCGGGCCAGTCCCGGACGTGCGCGTACACCTCCGGCGGCAGACTGAACTCGCCGTCCACGGCACGCGCGTACGGGTCGAGAAGGAGCTTCGCCGGGTTCCAGCGGGCGCCGGTCCAGGGGTCCCAGCGGCCGTGCACGCGGTAGCCGTACCGCTGCCCAGGCAGGACGTTCGGCACGAAGCCGTGCCAGATCTCATGGGTCAGCTCGGTCAGCCTCAGCCGGGTCTCCTCGCCCGCCTCGGAGAAGAGGCACAGCTCCACGGCCTCCGCCCCGCCCGCCCACAACGCGAAGTTGGTGCCCGCGACCCCGTCGGGGCCCACCCGGAACCGCGCGCCGAGCGGCGTCGACGCCCCCGGCCACACGGGCCTCGTCTCCGGCGCGGCCTCATCGCGCCGACCCCCGTTCAGCACGGTGCCCGGACGCGCGGCCGGCACCCCGCGCGTCCCCCGCACTTCCTCCTGCTCGGCTGCGCTCGACACCTCAGGCCTCCCGCGGCTCGGTGGGGCGACGGGAAAGGGGGAGCAACGTGTCCCTGCCACTGCTCCCCACCGAGTCGTCCTCCCAAGGGTTCTGCCCAGAGCACGCCTCGCACTCACGTTTCCCGGGGGCGTGCGCCGTCGTTGGGCCGCACGTGAACCACGCACAGACGCACGCGCGCCGCGCCGTGACCGCCCTGGCCGCCGCACTCACCTGGACAGGCCTGCTGGCCGGGGCCGCCGGATGCACCGCCGGACCGCCGCTGACCAGCGGAAAGGCGCCCGACGACACCATCCGGGTCTCACCGGAGGACGGCAGCAAGGGCGTGCGCCCGGAGCAGCGCTTCGAAGTACGGGTGCCCAGTGGGCGCCTGGAGTCAGTCAAGGTCGTGAAGTCCCAGGACGCGCAGGAGTCACCCGTACCGGGCAGGCTGTCCGCCGACGGGCTCTCCTGGCGCCCCACCGGCTCACCGAAGCTCGCGCTGGCCGCCAGGTACACCGTCGACGCGGTCGCCCTCGACGGCCACGGCCGCCGCTCGGCACGGCATGCCACCTTCACCACGTACGTGCCCGACGAGCGCTTCATCGCGTACGTCACGCCGGAGAACCGGGCCACCGTCGGCACCGGGATGATCGTCTCCCTGGAGTTCAACCGGGAGATCGCGAATCGCGCCGCCGTGGAACGCGCCGTCGACGTGACCGCCGAACCGGCCGTCGAGGTCCGCCCGCACTGGTTCGGCAGGGAACGCCTCGACTTCCGCCCCGAGACGTACTGGAAGCCCGGCACCAGGGTCACGGTCGGCCTGCGGCTGCGGGACGTCGAGGGCGCGCCCGGTGTCTACGGGCAGCAGTACAAGACGTTCTCCTTCACCGTCGGCCGCCACCAGGTGAGCGTGGTCGACGCGGCGGAGCACACCATGCGCGTGGAACGCGGCGACGGCGTGCTCGCCACGCTCCCCATCACGGCCGGGGCGCCCAGGACCACGACGTACAACGGGAAGATGGTCGTCACCGAGATGCTGGAGGTGACCCGGATGAACGGCGCCACCGTCGGCTTCAAGAAGGCGAACGGCAAGGGCGAGTACGACATCCCGGACGTCCCGCACGCCATGCGCCTCACCACCTCCGGCACCTTCCTGCACGGCAACTACTGGGCCCAGGACGCCTTCGGCAGGACCAATGTCAGCCACGGCTGCGTGGGACTGCGCGATGTGAAGGGCGGCAGTTCCGGCACCCCCGCGGGCTGGTTCTTCGACCGCAGCCTCATCGGGGACGTCGTCGAGGTGATCAACAGCAACGACAAAAAGGTCGCTCCCGACAACGGGCTCGGAGGGTGGAACATGGGGTGGAATGAATGGAAAGCGGGTGCCGCGGTGAAGTAGACCGACATAGGTGTACGCGCGCGGGGGGAGCCCGTGAGGGTGGGACCAGGGCGGGATCGGGGCTGGATCAGGGCCGGATCAGGACTGGATCAGGGCTGGGGATTGTTCAAGTTGGGACTGAACGGTGACATTCGCCGAGGTCAATCCATCCCGATCATCTGGTTAATGTACGTGCGTACGCGCGCGCTGCGCGTAGGGGTGCGGGCCTGATCAGGCCGTGCGAGGGGAGAACAGAAAGTTGAACGGGCGACCGATATCGGGGGCGTCGGTTGGCGCGCGGACTCGGCGGCGCAAAGGGGTCCTGGCCATGCTGCCGGTCCTGATGCTGCTCGCCGTCACCGCGTGCGGCGGAGGCGGGGGTTCGGACTCGGGCTCCGACGGCGACAAGGGGAAGGGCTCCGACAAGAGCGCCTCCGACAAGGCGGCCACCAAGGCCTCGGAGGCGGTGGTCTCCATCGCTCCGAAGAACGGCGCCGATGACGTGGCCACCAGCGGCGACCTCAAGGTGACCGCGACCAAGGGCAAGCTGTCCGAGGTCACGGTCGAGAACGACAAGGGCGAGAAGATAGCCGGCGAGATATCCGGGGACGGCACCGGCTGGACGCCGTCCATCCACCTCAACTCGGCCACCGAGTACAAGGTGCACGCCGTCGCGAAGGACTCCGAGGGGCGTGAGGCGGCCGAGGACTCGTCCTTCACCACGCTGACCCCGAAGAACACCTTCGTCGGCATCTTCACCCCCGAGGACGGCTCGAAGGTCGGCGTCGGCATGCCGTTCTCGATCCGCTTCACGCGGGGCATCACCGCCCCCGAGGATGTCGAGAAGGCCATCACCATCAAGACCGAGCCGGCTGTCGACGTCGAGGGCCACTGGTTCGGCAACGACCGCATCGACTTCCGCCCGGAGAAGTACTGGAAGGCCGGCACGAAGGTCACCGTCGACCTCAACCTCGACGGCGTCGAGGGCCGCGACGGTGTCTACGGCGAGCAGAGCAAGAAGGTCTCCTTCACCATCGGCCGCAGCCAGGTCTCCGTCGTCGACGTCAAGAAGCTCACGATGAAGGTCTCGCGCGACGGCAAGGTCATCAAGACGATCCCCGTCACCACCGGCAAGCCCGGCATGGAGACCTGGAACGGCCAGATGGTCATCAGCGAGCGTCTCAGCGTGACCCGGATGAACGGCGAGACGGTCGGCTACGGCGGCGAGTACGACATCAAGGACGTGCCGGACGCCATGCGTCTGACCAACTCCGGCACCTTCATCCACGGCAACTACTGGGGCGGCGACGCCTTCGGCAACTACAACGCCAGCCACGGCTGCATCGGCCTGCGCGACACCCGCGGCGGCTACGACCGCGGTGCGCCGGGCGCCTGGTTCTTCGACAACTCGATGGTCGGCGACGTCGTGGTCGTGAAGAACTCCAACGACCGGACCGTGGACCCGGACAACGGCTACAACGGCTGGAACATGGCGTGGGACAGGTGGAAGGCGTAAGCGCTCCCGCTTGACAGCCCTGACGTACGGCCCCGGTGTGATGTACGGCACCGGGGCCGTTGCCGTTAGTCGCCGTTAACCTGCCCTCATGACTGTGCACCTCGAAGTCGCCGAAGGCGTAGGCACCATCCGCCTCGACCGCCCCCCGATGAACGCCCTGGACATCGCCACCCAGGACCGCCTCAAGGAAGTCGCCGAGGAGGCCACGCGCCGCGACGACGTACGCGCGGTGGTGATCTACGGCGGCGAGAAGGTGTTCGCGGCGGGCGCCGACATCAAGGAGATGCAGGCCATGGACCACGCGGCGATGGTCGCGCGGTCCCGGGCCCTGCAGGACTCCTTCAGCGCCGTGGCCCGTATCCCCAAGCCGGTCGTCGCGGCCGTCACGGGCTACGCGCTGGGCGGCGGTTGCGAGCTGGCGCTGTGCGCGGACCACCGGATCGCCGGGGAGAACGCGAAGCTCGGCCAGCCGGAGATCCTGCTCGGGGTGATCCCGGGCGCGGGCGGCACCCAGCGGCTGTCCCGCCTCGTCGGCCCCTCCAAGGCCAAGGACCTCATCTTCACCGGCCGCATGGTCAAGGCGGACGAGGCCCTCGCGCTCGGTCTGGTGGACCGGGTCGTCCCGGCCGACGAGGTGTACAGCGCCGCGCACGAGTGGGCCGCCAGGCTGGCGCGGGGGCCGGCGATCGCGCTGCGGGCGGCCAAGGAGTCGATCGACGCGGGTCTGGAGACCGATCTGGAGACCGGGCTCGCGATCGAGCGGAACTGGTTCGCGGGGCTGTTCGCCACGGAGGACCGCGAGCGCGGGATGCGGAGCTTCGTGGAGGAGGGGCCGGGCAAGGCGAAGTTCCTCTGACGGCAATGGAGTCAGGGCCGGGGCACCGAAGTCCGGCCCACAAGTTCCGCTGATCGACTTGCAGTTGACGCGATGTATTACCCGCGTCCCCCGAAGGAGCGGTTTATCCGAGCCTTAAGGCAGCCTTAAGTAATCTTTGCCCAAGGCTCTTGGCGTTGACTCACGTTCGGGTTGTTCGCACAGGTCAGAGGGGCTGTCGCGGTCGGCTGATTGCCGTTGGCATATGTCATCCGAAACCTCCGGAATGGTTGGTTCCGGGGGTTGTATTCCTGTGGAACGACCCCGGAAGGGGCTCGGGGCGGCCATGATGGGGGCATGGCGGGGCTGGAGGGTATCGAACAGCCGCGGCGGCACGGGAGTGCGACCGCGGCGCGTTGGTCACCTGCGATCGAGGACGAACGGGCGCAGAAGGCGCTGGAGTTGTTCGGCGACCCGACCGAGGGAGAGGTCCCGCTGCCGTCCCGTCCCGAGTCCGCGGCCACCGCCCGGCGGCTCGCCCAGGTCGTCGTCCTCCGACAGTGGCGGCTGTCGCCGAAGATGACCGAGGACGCCGTCCTGCTCGTCTCCGAACTCGTGGGCAACGCCGTGCGGCACACCGGGGCCCGCGTCTTCGGACTCCGCATGCGCCGCCGGCCGGGCTGGATCCGGGTCGAGGTCCGCGATCCCTCGCGGGGGTTGCCCTGTCTGATGCCGGTGCAGGAGATGGACATCAGCGGGCGAGGGCTTTTTCTGGTCGACGAGTTGTCGGATCGGTGGGGGGTCGATCTGCTGCCGCGTGGGAAGACGACGTGGTTCGAGATGCGGGTCGCGGATCGGTAGGCCGGATGTCCGCCGGCGACCGTTCGTGGGTGGTCGCGCCCGCGCGTGCGGAGCCGCCCATGTCACAGCCCCGCGCGCCTGAAGGGGCACCCCACGTCCCGTATGTCGCAACGCGCACCTCCGCCGATCGGGCCAATCGCCGGAATTCGTGCTCGACCTCCCTATAAAGGTCGCGTGACCACGCCCCGCACACCCCTCATGCAGTGCAACCTCGTGCAGCGCGGCCTTCTCGCGGCCGCCGTTCTCGCCGCCGTGGCCGCGTGCGGCTCCGAGAACAGGACCAACGAGCAGGAGCAGCGGATCCGGGCCGACCGGGCCGCTGCCGAAGCCGAAGCGGCCGAGCGGAAGAAGAAGCAGCGGACGGCGGTCCGGGGACTGCGCGGCATGCCGCCCGTGCTGGACCCCGAGGACGTCTACGCCGCCGACCGCCCGAACCGGCTCTCCCCGGTGGTCAAGGACTTCCCGTCCCGGGTGTACGTCCCCAACAGCGAGTCCGACACCGTCTCCGTCATCGACCCGAAGACGTACGAGATCATCGAGACGATCCCGGTGGGCCGCCAGCCCCAGCACGTCGTGCCCTCCTGGGACCTGAAGACCCTGTGGGTCAACAACAACCGGGGCCACACCCTCACCCCCATCGACCCGAAGACGGGGAAGGCGGGCAAGCCGGTCGAGGTGCACGACCCGTACAACCTGTACTTCACCCCGAACGGCAAGTACGCAGTCGTCATGGCCTCCCTCGACCGCGAACTCGTCTTCCGCGACCCGCACACCATGAAGCGGGTCAAGACCGAGCCGGTCACCTGCTACGGCGTCAACCACGCCGACTTCTCGATCGACGGCACGTACTTCATCGTGTCGTGCGAGTTCAGCGGTGAACTCCTGAAGGTCGACACCGAGAAGATGAAGGTCATCGGGCAGCAGAAGCTGCCGTTCGAGGGGGCCATGCCGCAGGACGTGAAGATCTCACCGGACGGCGAGCGCTTCTACATCGCCGACATGACGGCCGACGGCATGTGGGTCCTGGACGGCGACAAGTTCGACGAACCGAAGCTGCTGCCCACCGGCAAGGGCACCCACGGGCTGTACGTCGGCCGCGACTCCCGCGAGATGTACGTCTCCAACCGCGGTGAGGGCTCCGTGTCCGTCTTCGACTTCACCGAGAACAAGCTCACCAAGAAGTGGCACCTACCCGAGGGCGGCAGCCCCGACATGGGCGGAGTCTCCGCCGACGGCAAGGTCCTGTGGCTCTCCGGCCGCTACGACTCCGAGGTGTACGCGATCGACACCCGCAGCGGGGAGCAGCTCGCCCGCATCCCCGTCGGCAGCGGCCCGCACGGCCTCGCGGTGTACCCGCAGCCCGGCCGCTACTCGCTCGGCCACACCGGCATCTTCCGGTGACACATGACAACCGGGCGGGCTGACACGCCTCCATACGAGTGAGGGTCCCCGGCCCGGCGCCGCGCAGCCGAGATCGTGCTCAGCATGATCACAACTCGTCTGCGGCGCCGGGCCGCCGCCGTCGTCCTGTCCCTCTCCGCCGTCCTCGCGACCTCCGCCGCGACCGCTCCGGCACAATCCCGGACCCCGGCACAGTCCCAGACCCCGGCCCAGGCCCGGACCGCGGCCGAGGCCGCCCCTGCCTGTCCCCGGTTCGACGACCCGGTCCACGCCGCCGTCGACCGCCGCGTGGACGTCGACCGCATCACCCCGGAGCCGGTCTGGCGCAAGACCTGCGGCACGTTGTACCGCAGCGACAGCCGGGTCCCGGCGACCATCTTCGAGCAGGGCTTCCACCCCAAGGACGTCATCGAGGGGCAGTACGACATCGAGCAGTACGTCCTGGTCAACCAGCCCTCGCCGTACGTCTCCACGACGTACGACCACGACCTGTACAAGACCTGGTACAAGTCCGGCTACAACTACTACATCGACGCCCCCGGCGGCGTGGACGTCAACAGGACCATCGGCGACCGGCACAAGTGGGCGGACCAGGTCGAGGTCGCCTTCCCCGGCGGCATCAAGCCGGAGTACGTCATCGGCGTCTGCCCGGTCGACAAGACGACCAGGACGGAGAAGATGAGCGAGTGCGAGAGCAACCCGCACTACGAGCCCTGGCACTGAGGCCGGCCAGGGTCCCCGCCAGTGACGGGTGTGCCTATCGGGCGCTGAGCAGTATCTCGGAGCCCACCGGCAGATAGCCGGCCGACTGGAACGCCCGCACGCTGCGGGCGTTCCCCGGCGCGATCTGCGCCCACAGCGGCTCGGCGACGAGATGCCGTGCGGCGGTCACCAGCGACCGGCCCAGCCCCCGGTGCCGTGCGCCCTCGTCCACCTCGACCGAGACCTCCAGCCGCCCGGCGATTCCGCGGCCCGTCGTCAGGACACCGCCGTCCGCCGTCCAGACCCGTACGTCGTCACGGCGTCGCCGCGCGTACGCGACGCGGGGGTGCCCGGCGTCCTCGATCTCCTTCAGCGGCAGCGGCGGTTCGCCCGGCAGGGGTGCGGCGACCAGCATCGCGTCGATGGTCTCGGACGTGCGGCCCGTCCGTTCCATGAAGGCCGCCAGGAACCGTGGGTTCATGCTCGCGGACAGCACATCGCACTCCGCCGCCGCCAGGGTCTCGTACACCCACTGTGGATCCTCGTCCGTGAAGACGACGGAGTGTGCCGTGAAGCACAGGACGCCCGCGTCCCGGGGGGAGTGCTGAGAGACGACGGTGGTACCGCCGTCCGCCGGTGGGAAGACACCCCCGGCCGCCGCATCCAGAATGTCCCGCAAGCTCTTCATCACCGTGCTCCCCGAATCTCCTTGACCCTTCAGCCTTGAGCCTCCACCCACTGGAAGGCCCACACTCGCAGACATGATCGAAAACGGCACCGGCCTTTTCACCATCGGGCAGCTCGCCCGCGGCTCCGGTCTGTCCGTCCGCACGATCCGCTACTGGTCGGACGAGGGCGTCCTGCACCCGGTCACCCGCAGCGCGGGCGGCTACCGGCTGTACGACGCCGAGTCCGCGGCCCGGCTCGAACTCATCCGCACCCTGCGGGAGCTGGGCCTCGGCCTGGACCACGTACGGCAGGTGCTCACGGGCGAGACGACCGTCGCGGAGGTCGCGGCCACGCATGTGGCCGCGCTGGACGCGCAGATCCGTGCCCTGAAGGTGACCCGGGCGGTGCTGTCGACCGTGGCGCGACGCGGCTCGACCGCGGAGGAGACGACGCTGATGAACAGACTGGCCCGGCTGTCCGCCGCCGAACGAGGACGGATCATCGACGACTTCATGGAGGAGACCTTCGGGGGACTCGACACCGCCGACCCCGACATCCGTACGCGGCTGAGGTTCAGCCTCGCGGATCTGCCGGAGGACCCCACGCCCGGGCAGGTGGACGCCTGGGTGGAGCTCGCCGAGATGCTCCAGGACCCGGGGTTCCGGGCCCGGATGCGGCAGACCGTCGAGTTCAACGCGGCGGACCGGGGGCCGGAGGTGCCGTCGGGCACCTCCCTGTGGTTCATGAGCCGTCTGGTGCAGCTCGCGGGGGAGGCGCTGCGGGCGGGCGTCGACCCCGCCTCGCCCGCCGCCGACGAGGTGCTGACCGGGCTGCTCGGCGACGCCGACCGGGCCGTCCTGCTGGAACGCGTCACATCGGCGGCCCACGCCGAGCTGGCCCGGTTCCGGGAGCTGGCCGCGCTGGTGCGGGGCGTGGAGCCGCTGTCGGCGCACACCGAGGAGTTCGCGTGGGTGGTCGCCGCACTCCGCGCTCGCGTGGCCGGTTAATCTGACCTGCGTCAGTAGGACTGTCAGCAGGACTGCCTGGAACAGGCAGGGCACCAAGAAGGGGCGGATCGGTGGCGGACATCGAGGCAGCGCGCAAGGAGTTCCAGCGGATCGACGCGGACGGCGACGGGTTCATCACCGCCGCGGAGTTCAAGACCGCACTGGCCCAGGAGGGCGACTGGAACGTCACCGAGTCCGTGGCGGAGGTCATCATCCGCACCCGCGACCTCAACGGCGACAAGCTCCTGTCGTTCGACGAGTTCTGGGCCCACCTGGGCAACTGAGCCAGGACGGAGGGGCGCCCACCGTCGCGTACGACGGGGGCGCCCCTTCGTCATGCCGACGGCCGGAAGCGGACGACGGTCAGCCGTCGGCCCACTTCCGCAACGCGGCCTTGCTCGCGAAGTCCGCCACGTTCTTGTCGACGGGGTTGTCCGTGTACTGGTGGAAGCGCCACTTGGCCTTGATACGGGGTTGGCCGGCGGTGACGTAGTCGGCGATCCAGAGGCCGTCGCCCGCGTAGGACGTGGAGTCGACGGTCAGCCAGTAGCTGCGGTTGCAGTAGAGGATCACCCGGTGGTTCGGCCGTAGTTCCTTGACCTTGCGGATGAAGCGGTCCTTCTCGGCGTTGCCGGCGTGGGTGCCCTCGCCTGTCGTCTCCCAGTCGACGGCGAGGATGTCGCCCGCCTTCTCCGGGGCCTTGCCGACGAAGTACTCGGCCTGGGCGGTCAGGTTGCCGGGCCAGAGGAAGTGGTAGTAGCCGACGACCAGGCCTGCGTCGCGGGCGGTTTTGGTCTGGGCGGCGAGTTTGGGGTTGGTGTAGGTGCGGCCCTCGGTGGCCTTGATGAAGACGAAGGAGAGGCCGCTGGTGTCGTAGGAGGAGGACTGGTAGGAGCTGACGTCGATGCCACGCAGCATGGGGTCTCCGGGGGTGGGGGGAGTCAGTCGGGTGTGGGGGCGGTGATCCGCTCGGCCAGGGTCGTGATGGTCGCGAGGATGGCGGGGGGTGGAACGGCGAGGTCGAGGGTGTGGGTGGTGACGGTGATGCCGGATCGGCGGATCACGTGGGGGGTGGGGCCGGGGGTGCGGGCGGCGGCGGAGGCCGCGTAGATCAGGTGGCCTTGGGGGAGGCCGAGGGCCGTGCAGTAGGCGAGCAGTTGGTAGAGGTGGGACGTCGGCGGGGAGGTGGGGGTGACGTACGTGTACTTCGCGTCCGCCACGGAGACGGGGCGGCCGGTGCGGTAGAGGACCAGGTCGGGGCGGAAGGGGACACGGGCGGCCTCGTCGAGGCGGTGGTGGTTCTCCTGGGCGGCGCATCGGATGCCCTGGCGGGCGAGGGCGGCGGTGAGGGTGACGGTCAGGAAGCGTTCGAAGACCGCCGGCATGTCGAGGAGGAAGCCGTCGGTGGGCAGCGGGCTTCTGCCCTCCGGCCGGGCCGAGCGGTGGGAGAGGATCAGTTCCGCGAGGCGGAGGGCCGGGGCGTAGCGGGAGTTGAGGCGGGTCGGGGTCCAGTCGGGGAGCGGTGCGCCCGGGTGCGGGAGGCGGACCCCGTGGAGGTGGTCGGTGAGGTGGCGCAGGGTGAGTCGGGTGGCGGCGGGGACGCCCGGTAGGCGGGTGGTCAGGTGGAGGGCGGCCAGGAGGATGCGGTTCTCCGCGATGTCCGGGGTGTGGTCGTCGTAGCGGACGGCCACGGGGAGGGGCAGGCCCACGCGGCGGAGCTGGTCCGCCGTCCGGATGCGGCCCCTGACCAGGGGGAGGTCCTCCTCGACCGTGCGGTAGCCGTGCAGGACGCCGGACTCCAGGGTACGGCGCGTGGTGCGGGCGAGGAGGTCCGCGAGGGCGGGGAGCAGGTCGTCGCTGGTGGCCGCTGTGACCGGGTCCGGGTTGGGGTGCCAGGGGTCGGTGGGGGAGTACGAGAGCAGGAACAGCAGGTCGCGGACCGGGAGTTTGGGCCGTAGGAGGAGCTCGATCGTGCTGCCCGCCGGGGTGGGCAGGCGGACCAGGCCCACCTTCTGGTTTCCGGCCACGCGCCAGCGCCCGCCGGGGGCCGGGGTCAGCCGTACGAGACCCGGGGCGGAGAGCAGACCCGCGACCTGGTCGGCCGTCAGCTCCCGTACGGTGCCGGGGCCGGTCTCGTCGACGATGAGCCGGAGCGGGGGCGTGAGCGCGGAGGCCACGGTGATCGCAGGGGTCGCGGGAATCGCGGGAATCGCGGCGGTCACGAGCCGAGCGCCGCGCGCAGGGAGGCCAGGCCGTACTCCTCCTCGACGTCCACCCCCGTGCCGTACGACTGGTCCTCCAGCAGCGGCAGGATCTGCGTACGCCAGACCAGGTCCAGGCCCTCGGGGCGGGCCGCGCCGGGCTTCATCAGATACGACGGGCCGATGGCGCGGTCGGCGTCGCCGAGGCGCCGGTTCAGTTCGTCCAGGAGGCGGGCGGGGGTCTCCGGCAGGCCGTGGCGGCGCAGCCAGCGGTCCAGGAGGCCGTGGACCGGCTGCTTCTCGGGGGAGAGACGGCGGAAGGCGAAGCGGCGGCGCATCGCCGCGTCGATGAGCGCGATCGAACGGTCGGCCGTGTTCATCGTGCCGATGAGGAAGAGATTGCCCGGTAGATGGAACGGGTCGTGCGGGCTGTACTGGGTGGTGACCGGTTCCTCGCGGTACTCCAGCAGGTAGTACAGCTCGCCGAACACCTTCGCCAGATTGGCCCGGTTGATCTCGTCGACGATCAGGACGTACGGGTTCGCCGGGTCCTTCCGCGCCCGCTCGGCCAGCAGCTTGAACGGGCCCGGGACGACGTCGAACACCACCGAGCCTCCGCCCGGGCTGCCGCCCTCGCCGCGCACCGGGCGGAAGCCCTCGAAGAAGTCCTCGTAGGTGTACGAGGGGTGGAACTGCACGAGCTCCACCCGGTCAGGTCCCGCAAGATGCCTGGCCAGGGCGCGGGCGAGATACGTCTTCCCGGTGCCGGGCGGGCCGTGGAACACGAGCTGACGCTGCTCCTGGAGCTGCTGGGCCGTCTCGCTCAGCCAGTCCAGCGGCATCAGCAGCTGCTCGGCCAACTCCTCGGTGACGGGCTGCAGTTCGAGCGGATTCGTCACGTCGACCTCGGCGAGTTCCTCCGCGACGACATCCTCCAGACCCGCGCGTTCCGCCAACTCTGCGGCCACGCTGCTGATGTCGTACACCGTCGGCGGCAGCGGCAGCCGCGCCTGCACCTTCTCGGGCAGCTCCGCGCGGACGAGCGGCCGCTCGGCGGTGGCCCAGCGCACCGGGCGGCGGCGGGCGTTGTCGAGTCCGTCCGAGGCGTCGTACGACGCCGGGCCCTGGACCGTGCCGACATGGACCTCGTCCGGGGTGACGGTGACGACGAGGTCGCCCGGCTGCATGACGGTCAGGAAGACGTGCAGCTGGTAGGCGGCGGCCGCGCGCATCTGGGCGGTGGCATCCGGCATGGCCTCGGCGATGGCCTGCTGGACCTGGTGCTTGGTCGCGCCGGTGGGGATCTCCGGGGCCTCTCGCCAGGAGACCGAGCAGTAGCCCTGCCGGATCCAGGCCGGGATGAGGTTCTGGCCGTCCACGTTGTGGCCGCGGACCAGCCAGCCGCGCTGTTCGTGCTGCACGGCGCCCTTGCGCCAGCGGGCGACCCAGGGTTCGTCGTAGAAGTCGACGGGGGTGCCTGTCTGGGCCTCCAGGGTCCTGCTCAAGGTCAGCAGGTCCTTGTCGTCGTTGCCGGTGGACTCGGGGAGTTCGTCCGTGAACGCCTTGAGGATCTCGTGCTTGTGGTGGGCGCTGGCGATGGGCTGGTAGGTGTCCGGGAAGAGCGTGTAGAGGAGTACGTGGATCTGGGCGCGGCCCTTCTTGTGACCGACCGAGTTTTGGATGGCGAAGCAGAGATCCCGGAAGCCCCAGGGGTCACTGAGGAGGGCTTCCCGCTGCGGGGGTTCCATCGTGGCCAGCCGCTCCACCAGCAGGACCAGGATCTGGAACTGTGCCCACCGGTAGTTGAGGAAGCCCTGGCCGCCGTGGAGGAAGCCCTTCAGGCCCGGCTCCAGGGTCTCCGGCACGACGATCGGACGGTCGGCCCAGGACAGCACCTCGCGGAGGATCTGGAGCTTCTTCGGGAGGCCGATCTGCTCCGGCACCAGCGGGGCCATGTTCACGAAGAGCAGCTCGGCCGCGAGGGCGATCGTCTCGTCGGGGGCCCCGGCGAGCTGGCGGCTCAGCTTGACCAGGAAGGTGTCCGACGACTCGTCGGGCCGGTCGACGAAGCGGGTGCGCAGATCGGAGGCGGTCGGGCCGGTCCAGGCCGCCGGATCCGGTGCGAACGCGGACCTCCCGGTCAGCAGCCCGTCCCGGAAGATCCGCTGCACCGCTGCCACGACATCGGCGCCGTCCGGCCTTCTCGCCACAGTCCCACCCGCCCCTCGTCCGTTCCAAGTGCCCACCCTAGAAGGGGGTTGGGGACGCGTCACGACGAGGGACGGCCGGATGCGACAGGCCGGGTTCTAACTGTTGCTGTTCGAGCGGCCGAAGAACTCGATCTCGGCTATGGCGACCTGCTTCTTGTCGTCGGCGCCGTAGGCGGAGCGGATGGTGAAGCGGACGGTCTCGGCGCTGCCGACGCGGAACTTGCGGCTCTGGCCGCCGGCGGTCTGGTCGAGGGTGAGGATCTTGGTGGAGGTGGAGCCGTCGGCGGCGGTGATCTTCGCCTCGATGCGGTGCGGGCGGGCCGACTCCGCGCGCTGGTCCGGCTTCTTCGAGACGCCCGGCGTGATGACCACGTCCAGCAGCCGGACGGGCTGCTCGAAGTGGGCCTCCAGCCACTCCCCCTCGCCGGACTGCGTGACGCCCGGGCCCCACCACGTGTTGCTGTACGAGTCGAAGGCCAGGTCCGGCTTGTGGCCGGGGAACGAGCGGGACGCCTTGAAGGTGTCCGGGACGACCGAGGCGCGCTTGGCGAAGTGGTCGCGGGCCGCCTGGTAGCCGTCGTCGGCCTGGAAGGCGAGGGTGACGATCAGGGTGAGGACGAGGGCGGCGACCACCCAGTTGAGGATCGCGCCGAAGCCGCGGCGCAGACGGGGGCGGTCGCCCGCCCACGGGGTCTCCGTGTCGCGGCCGTTCAGCATCCGGCGCCACCACGGCAGCCGTCCCGGTGCCTCCGTGCGGCCGGCCATCGGCATCGCGCAGCGCGCGCAGAAGTGCCGGTCCGGTCGGGTGGGGGTCCCGCACCACGGGCAGGGCACGCCGCCCTCCGTGCCGAACTCCGGGCCGGGAGTGCGGACTTGGGGCCGCTGCACATCGGGGCGGCCCGGTAGCACGGGCGCGACGGCCGGCTCCGCCGGGGCACGGGATTCGGGGTCGGCGACCGGGACCAGGAGGGACCTGGCCCGGTCGGCGGCGGAGGGGGAGGGGTAGGGGGAAGCCGGCGTCGGGAGGGGGGTGGTGGGGGCCTCGTCGTCGTGGTGGGGGTGGGGGGCCGGGTGGGGCGGTTCGGAGGTGGGGGCGGAGGAGTGGGTGGGCGGGGCGGCGGGCGTGGATGCCGGGGTGGCCGTCACGGTCGGGGCCTGGGTCACGGCCTGGGCCGTGGGGGGCGCCGGTGACCTGTCGGCGGGCGACGGATCGGTTCCGGGGTGGGTGGCGGGGGTGGGCGCGTCCGTGCGGACCGCCGGGCCGGCCTCCGGGGCGCGGACGTTGGTGGCGGCTGCTGTGGTCGCTCCCGGCTGGTCCGGGTCGTGGCCGGTGCGGGCCGTACCCGTGCCGGCGCCCGGGAGGGCGAAGGCGTCCCAGCCGCGCTCGTCGTCGGCCGTCGTGCGTCCGGCGTTCGCCGGGGCCGGGGCTTCGGCCCTCGGGTGTCCGGCGGCGGCGTGGTCGGGGGCCGCGTCTGTCGTGCGCGCGGCGTTCGCCGGGGCCGGGGCCGGGGCCGGGGCCGGGGCTTCGCTGCGCGGGCGCCCCGCGTCCGGTCGGTCGGTGGCTTCGCTCCTGGTGCCGCCCGTGGTCGCTCGGGCCGGGGTTCCGGACCAGCCGAGTACCGCGCCGCAGGCGTCGCAGAAGGACTGGCCGGGCTCCCCGCGGGTTCCGCATTCGGCGCAGCTCTGGGCCTGGCCGGTGCCGGGGGTCTGGCTGGTCATCTCTCGGGGATCCTTTCGGCGGCGGTCACCTGGACCGTGTAGGGCATGTGGGCGGGGCGGGCGGCGGCCACGAGGCTGTCCAGCCGGTGTTCGTCCGCGGGGGTGGGGTGGGGCAGGCGCAGGGTGACGTGGAGGCGCGGGCGGGCATCGCCCGGGACCGGGCCGAGGGGGCGGGCGTCCCAGGTGGCGGCGCCGCTCTCGGTGATCTCCGGGGTCACGCCGAACACCAGACGCACGGCCTCGGACAGTCCGCGCCGGGTGCCGCGTACGCGGTGCAGGTACGCGGCGGCGGCGACCGCGGCGCGCAGCCGGGCCTCCGGTTCCGAGCCGTCGGTCTCGGCACCGACCCAGCCGGCGAGCCACTGGGTGAAGTCCACGGGGGCGAGCGACGGGGTGAAGTAGGAGTCGAGGCAGTCGAGGACGGACAGGATCGGGGCGAGTACGTCGTCCAGGCCGCCGACGAAGCGTTGGGCGAGGTCGTCGTCGGCGAACACGGCGGGGAGCATGGTGCCGATGGGGGTGGAGGATCCCAGGCCGTCGATGGAGCCTCTCATGTACGGCCTCCTCTCGGTGATGCGCCCACTGGCTCGGGGCTTGCCGTTGGACGGCGGCCGCGGGTTGTCCGTGGTTGCTGGCGCCCACGCGGCGGAGCCGCACATGTCACAGCCCCGCGCCCCTTATGGGGCGCGGGCCTCACGGCTTGTCCCCGATCACTCGGACGCGGTGGTCGAAGGAGAAGACGAGGGACGGGGGTGAGAGGTCGATGCGGTTGGTGGGGTCGCCTCGTTTGCCGGTGAGGGGGTCGGCGGGGTGGAGTTGGACGTCGTCGACGAGTTCGACGCCGGGGACGCGCTGGAGGACGGCGAAGACCTCGCCGGACTGCACGGGACGGCCGAAGGGCCAGCCCCGGCCGTCGGCGCCGCCGGTCAGCGGGTCGAGGTGGCGGTAGAGCGCGTCGTGGGCCTGGCGGCGGACCCGGTCGGTGTCGGTGCCGCGGAAGGCGTGCAGCGTGGCGACGACCGTGATGCCCTGGTAGAAGGGCGGGCCGACGGCCAACCGCGTGCCGATCAGGCGGCGTTCGTCCAGGTGACGGGTGATGCGGCGCAACAGCGCGTCGCCGGGGACCAGTTGCTCGAAGCGCAGGCGGCCGCCCGGGTCCGGAACGGCCTGCGGGACCACCAACACCCGTACCGCGTACGCCCCGTGCTCGCCCTCCTCGCCCTCCAGGCAGGTGATGCGCGCGGTCTCGGGGGCCGCGCGGCGGGCGAGTTCCTCGTAGTCGCGCAGGGTCACCGCGCGTTCCTGCGCGCGCAGGGTGATCGGCGCCCGGACCTTCGCCTCCTCCACGGTCTCGGCGTCGACCCCGCCGCGCGCGGCCTCGCGGTTGACGACCTCGGAGACGTACGGGACGGAGGTGCGCAGCACCCGGATGGCGCCCCGGGCGACGTTGCCGGCCCGGCCCCCGCCGGTGCGGTAGCGGACGGCGCGGATGACGGAGCCCTTGGGCGCGACGGCCCCGTACTCGCGCAGGGTGCCGTCGGGCTCCCGTACCGCCGGGCCGAAGGCGATCTCACCGGTGGCGGAGTCGAGGGTGATGTGGCGGTCGTACGAGGTGGACGCGGCGAAGGACGGGACGACGTCCCAGTCGGTCCAGCCGTCGTGCTCGGCGGTCTGGAGCAGGACGGGCGGGGTGTCGCCCACCACCGGGAAGTGGGCGAGGCGCAGCCGCTGTCCGGGCAGGCCGGTGGACTCGCCGAGGGCCTCGTCGTACACGGTCTCGGCGTGGACGGCGGTGGTGGTGCCGCCGATGGTGAAGGCCTCGGCGGCGCGGACGGTCGGCGAGGTGGTGTAGAAGGGCTGGCCGGGCAGGGGTTCGGTGACCCGGCAGCGCAGCCAGCCGGCCTCCTGCCCGCCGGTGCGGGACAGGGTGTGCCCGCCGGGCATGTGGAGGACCACCTCGCCCGGGCGGTTCAGGCCGCCCGTGCCGTCGCGGTCGACCTCGCACTCCGTCCAGCCGTCCTCGGTCCACGCCTCCCAGACCAGCGGCGGCTGCCGCGGGTCCACGCCGACGCCGTCGACGACGCTGTCCAGTTCCAGCACGATCGCGCAGTGCGGGACGGCGGCGGTCAGGCCGAACAGCATGCAGTCGCCGGGCCGCGGGGACTCGGCGAAGCACATCAGGTCCTTGCCCTCGGCGAGGTCGGCCGTCCGGTCGGCGACCGGCTCACCGGGCCGCTGGGTGACCAGATGCCGCAACTCGCACGGTACGACGCTCAGTTCGCGCTCGGTGGCGAAGACGACCGCCTCCTCGCTCTCGGTGCGCACGGTGGCGACCTCCGTGCCCACCGGCAGCGGCACCGGCTCCTCCTGCGGCGCCGACAGCCAGAAGGTCACATCCGTGCGGGCGGCCGAGGGCGGGAAGAGGGTGATGCCCACCAGGTCCAGGAACGCCAGATGGTTCTTCTCCGGCACGCGGTTGAGCCGGTAGACGATCTGGTCGGCCATGTGGGCGACGGTCTCCACCAGGGTGACGCCGGGGTCGGAGACGTTGTGGTCGGTCCACTCCGGGGCCCGCTGCTGGATGTAGCGCTTGGCGTCGTCGACGAACTGCTGGAAGCGGCGGTCGTCGAGGTTCGGGGAGGGCAGGGCCATCAGTGGTCGCTTTCGGGACGGTCGGAGCCTTCGGAAGTGAGGTCCGGCTCGTCGTGGGAGGGGATGACGTAGAACGGGAAGACCAGGCTGCGCGGGTTGTTGGTGCCGCGGATCGCGTAGCGGACGTCGATGAAGAGGACGCCCTGGTCGGCGCCCGCCGTCACGTCGACGTCGGTCACCTCGATCCGCGGCTCCCAGCGGTCGAGGCTCGCGTACACCTCGTGCTGGATACGGCCGGCGGTGGCCTCGTTGACCGGCGCGAACACCAGGTCGTGGATGGCGCAGCCGAACTCGGGGCGCATCGGCCGCTCACCCGGCGCGGTGGCCAGGACGAGCCGGATGGCCTCCTCGACCTCGCGCTCCCCGCTGACGAGGGCGATGCCCCCGGTGGGCCCGATGCGCAGCGGGAACGCCCAGCCGGATCCGACGAACTGCTCGGCCATCAGTGGGCCACCCTTCCTTCCTGAAGTGGTGTGAGTGTCTGAAATGAGTGGGTCCCGGCGCGCTTCTCGGCGGTCACCCGAACGGGTACTTGATCGTGTTGACGGAGAACACGCCCATCAGGTCGACCTTGATGCCCTTGAGGTTCAACAAGCCCGCGGCGGTGACCTGCACGGTGCCGAGCGCGGTGAGGTTGATGGCGCCCGCCGCGTTGACGTTGACCGCGCCGGCCGCCCTGACGCTGACGAGCCCCCCACCCTGGATGTTGAGCGGACCGCCGCTCCTGAGGGTCAGGGTCCGGCCCGCGGTCAGGGACAGATCCGTACCGGCCCGCACGGACACCGAGGTGCCGCCGGTGATGGAGACGGCACCCTTGCTGTCCACCGTGATCTCGGTCTTCGTCCGGTCCAGGTTGATGATCAGCCGGTCGTTGCCGGTGGCGAGGCGTACGCCCTGCTTGCGCAGGCCGGTCTGCTGGCTGAGCAGGTCGACCCGGTTGCCCTCCCGGTCGGACAGGGTGTGCCGGATCGCCTTCTTCTTGACCGGGTCGTGCAGCCACACGTCCTTCACGGGGGTCGGCTTGTCGACGCCGTTGTAGAGGCCGCCGATGACGAACGGATGGTCGAGCGCGCCCCGGTCGAAGGCGACCAGCACCTCGTCGCCGACGTCCATCGGGAAGATCCCGCCGCCGCCCTTGCCGCCCATCTGCACGGTCCGCGTCCAGTCGCTGACGTACGTGTCGTCCAGCCACGGGAACTGCAGCTTCACCCGGCCCTGCTTCAGCGGATCCTGTACGTCGGTGACCAGCGCGTTGGCCACACTGGGCAGCCGTGGGGCCGCCGAACCACCACCCGACGTCAGCCCGAACAGGGAGCGCCACTGCCGGCCGCTGACGGTCACCGAGGTCTCGTAGTGGCTGCCGTCACCGAAGGAGTGCCGCACCGAGGTACAGGTGTACTTGCCCTCGAACGGGACGCCCACGTCGGAGAGGGTGATCGGCACACCGGGGCGCAGTAGCGGGTTGCCGCGCACCATGACCTCCAGCTCCGCGAAGGAGGAGGTGATGTCGTCGGCGAGGGAACCGGCGGCGTGCGTGACCTCGCTCTGCAGGTCGTACGGGGTGTCGGTCTCCACCAGCTTGGCGGCCTTGAACGGGTTCGCCGCCTTCTGCGGGGTCGTGCCGATGGCGATACCGGGGTTGGCGCTCGCCTTCGTCATCGCGGTGAGCTTCTTCTTCGTCGTGACGTTCCAGCCGCGCGCCTCGACCTTGTCGACCTGGTCCGCGGCGGTGACGGCGGCCCGGCAGCGCAGGATGTCCACACCGGCCTTGAGCTCGTAAGGGCTCTTCTGGCCGGGAGGGCTCGGCGCGGCCGCGCCGGACGCCGGCTTCGGCTTGACGAACTGGAACTTCCCCTTGGCGTCCAGCGACATCACCATCTCGTTCTCGTCGGCGAGCCGCGCGAGGAAGTCCCAGTCCGTCACATTGGACTGGCTGATGAAGTCGTAGACGGTCTTGGTGGACTGCACCTGGCCGATCGGGACGCTGTTCATCGCGGCCAGCTTGCGGGCGATGTCGGCGGCCGTCTGGTTGCGGTACGCCGCCACCCTGCGCACCCGCATCAGCCGGTGGCCCGCGTCGTAGCCGCGCACGACGGTGAATGTGCCCGTGCCGTCGTAGTCGGTCTCCATGCCGGTGACCTCGCCGGTGAACACCGGGGACGCCGCGCCCTTCCCGCCGGCCACGGGCGAGATGACCACCTTGGAGCCGAACCTGACGTTCAGTTTGCCCAGCACCAGCCCGTGCGGGTCCCGGAAGGTGAGCCGGAACGCGCCGGGCACCCCGGCCCCGAGATCGACCCAGCCGCCGACCAGCAGATCGGCGCAGTCGGTCGGCAGCTTCTTGCTGTCGATGGTGACTTTGATGATGTTGGAGAAAGACGGGTTTCCGGCCTGGGACGCGCCCATCAGTAGCCCACCTCTCCGGCCGCCGGGAGGACGAGTTCGGTGCCGGTGGGCAGGTGCGTGGGGTCGTCGATGCCGTTGGCCTCCGCGATCGCCCGCCACGCGGACGCGCTCCCGTACTCCCGCCACGCCAGCGACTGCAACGAGTCGCCCGCCACGACCCGGTGCACACTCCGCGCGGTGAGCGCGCCCGACGTCGGGTTCTGCCCCTCGACCCGACCGGGGATCTCGTGCAGCGTCATCCGGCAGGCGGCCCGGATCGGCACACCGGTCGTCCCGAACAGGGAGTACGTGACGTCCACGGAACTGACGTACGCCGTGAAACGGGCCGTCGAGAACGACCCCCACTGGAACACCACCCAGGGCGGCGACGGCTGGTCCGCGGCGAGGCTCTTGGCCGTCACCTCGCAGCACGACAGCAGGGTGTCCACCTTCTTCAGCACCGTGGTGCCGCTCGGCTTGTCGGAGGAGTCGAGGAAGATCTCGACGTTCATCTCCCGGGGATCGGGTCCCATGAACTCCGGCAGAGCGCCGTCGCGTACCGCCGCGCTCGTCGTCCGCTTCCACTGGGCGCCCTGGCGCAGCGTCAACTCGGCCGGGTTGAACTCGAATTTGAACGTCTTCTTCAGCGCGCCCGGTGTGGTGCTCGTCCCGACCGGCGGCTCGTGAATTGCCAGTGTGGCCCGCACGAGACTCTTGCCCGCGCCGCCCTTGCTGCCCTTCGCCATGTTCTGTCCCCGCCCCTCAGTCCGTGAACCCGTGGTGCGTGATCTCCAGGACCTCGGTCGCCACGCTCGGGTTCGCCGGGTCCAGGGACGGTCCCTGCCAGCTCACCGGCAGGACGTCGATCAGTCCCCAGTGCGCCACCTCGGAGCCGTCCGCGCGCAGCGCCGCGATCTGGGCCGTCGGCCGCTTCACGCCCGTCGCCACGGACGAGATCCACGCCGCGACCTTCGCGGTGTCCGGGGTCAGCGGCCGCGTCAGCCGGATGTTCGAGAACGTCACACGCGACGGGAACTGCCAGACGAACCCGTTGTTCCCGCCCTCCTGGCGGTGCTCGATCTCCACCGTCGAAGACAGTCCTTCACACCCGTTGAAGTAACCGAGGCTCTCGCCGTCGATCGTCAGCGTGAAGAAGATGGTGGAGCCCGGGTCGAGATCGCGGGGCATCGGGGAGGGCCTTTCTGGTGGTGCGGGGCGGCCGGTGGGGCTGGTGTGGGTGGGCGGCGGGTCGGTGGCGGGTCAGGGGTGGGTCGGTGCCTGGGGCGGCGGTGGGTCGGGGATGGTCAGCGACGGGGGTCGCGGAGCTTGCCGATGCGTTCGCGGTCGAGACGGAGTTCGGTGCGGACGAGGCGGGTGATCCGGCCGATGAGCTTGTGCGTCAGTTCGTCGAGCTGGAACTCGGTGAGTGCGCGGGGGTCGAACTGGGCTCCGGGGGAGGCGTTGTTGTCCAGTGCGGAGTAGGGGGGTGGGGAGTCGGCCGACGCGGTGCGGTGAGCTGCGCTGGCCGTGCTGCCCGTGGTGGCTGCGGTCGCTGTTACGGGTGAGACGGCTGTGGTCGTGGTGGCGGGGGTGGGGCGGAGGGAGATCTCTGGGGCTCGCTGGATCGGGGCGGGTGTGACTGCGGGTGCGGGTGCGGGTGCGGGTGCGTGGGAGGTGGGGGGTGCGGTGCCTGGTGCCTTGGGGGTGTTGGGGGCGTGGCGCTGGGCGACTGTCCTGGCGGGGAGCGTGCTCGGTCGCTGGGGCGCCTGCGGGGTCGTCGTGGGGGCGACGGTGAGGGGGAGCGCCGTTCGGGACGGGGAGATGGGCTTGGGCTTGGCGGCCGTGAGGCGTTGTACGGCGGGGCCGGTGCCCGGGGATGAGGGGCGGCCGTGTGTGGGGGTGGGACGGCGCAGGGGTACGGCGGGCGGCGTCGCCTGACGCTGGACGGCGGGGGGCGTGGTGGTGGGCAGGGCTGGGGCGAGGGCGCGGGTGGGGGTGAGAGGGCGTGCGGGGGTGGGGGCGGGCAGGTGTGTGGCTGGTCGCGCAGTTCCCCGCGTTCCTTCGTGGCGCTGCTGCCCGTGGCCCGTGGTTTTCAGTGGTGCGGCCGGGGCTGCCGGTGTGGGTGCGGAAGGTGAGAGGAGTTGAGGGGGCGGGCCTGAGGTGTGGCTCGCCTTTGCCTGGTGCGCCGTGGCCGCTCGCTGTACGGGAGGGGGACCGGCGGGGCCCGCACCGCCGGGAGCGGTGAGCCCGGAGATGGGCTTCGCGTCCCGGGGCGGGGTGGAGAGGGGAGCGCCGAGCAGGGGGCGCTGACGGGGGGTGGGGGTGGGGGTGGTGGCGGTGCGCTGGATCGGGGGAGCCGGGGGGCCCGAGGGGGTGGCCGGGCTGGTGGCTGCGGTATGGGATCGGCTTGCCGAGGGCCCGTCTGTGGGTGTGGTCGGTCCGGTCGGCTGAGGCGAGGGGGGCGACGGCGGAGGGGTGGTCGCGGCGGGGGGTGAGGGTGCCGGACTCGGGTGCGCGGGCGCGGCGCCGGGGGTCGGTACGTTCCCGGAGGTGGGCGCGCCGAGGCCCATGCGCCTTGCTCCGCCGGAGGTGCTCCGCTGTACGGGGTGGGTGCTTGGGGCGGGGGGCGTGCGGGGAAGGGCCCGCGTGGGGGCGGCGGTGGCGGGAGCGGGGCGAATCGGGTCGGGTGCAGGCGCGTTCGCGGTGGCGGGTGTTGCGGGCGGGGCAATTGGGGCTGCGGGGTTGTCGCCGGAGCCGGTCGTTGCCGCCGTGGGGCTGCTGGGGCTGCTGGGGCTGGCTGCGGCCCGTTGGATGTGGGCCGGCGGGCCGACAGGGGTGCCGCCTGATGGACTGGCGGAGGGCCTGCTTCCCATGCCGGTGCCCGGGCCGGGGCTGGGGCTGGGGGTTGTCGATGGGCTGTTGGTGGTGGTCGCCTTGTGAGTGGAACGAGCTGATTGTCCGGCCGGGCCGGCCGCGGTTCCACTCGGGCGTGCCGCAGGGGTTCCGTGGTCCGGCGTCGCAGGGCGTACGGGCGCGGCGGCGGTTGGGTTGCCGGGGCTGCTCGCCGCACCAGGGGAGTGCGCCCTGGGTGCGGCAGACATGGTTTCCGTACCGCCGGGGTCGGCCTTTGCCCGTTGGACGTTGACGGCTGTGTGGCCGATTGCGGCCGCCGTACCGCCGGGACGGGAGACCGCGTCGGGGGAGGCGTGCGGCGTGCCGCTGCGGCCGGGGGTCGCCCTTTGGACGCCCGTCACAGCGTCACCGGTGCTGGAGGGTGCGCCGCTCGGGCCATCTGCCGCACTGCCGGAGCCGGCTGTCGCCACGCCGCGACCGCTCGCCGTCGTGCCGCGACCGCCCGCCGCCGTGCTGGGGCCGGTCGGCGTTGCGGACGGGTTGGCCGGGGCTCCGGCGGGCGCGGCTGCAGTACGGCTGGGACCGGCCGTCGCCCGTTGGACGTCGACGGCTCCGCCGGAGGGTCCGGTTGCTGTACGGCCGGGACGGCCTACCGTCCCGCCGGAGCCGGAGCCGGAGCCGGAGCCGGAGCCGGAGCCGGAGCCGGAGGGGCTGGTCGTGGGGCCTGTGGGGCGGGTCGGCGTGCCGCTGGGGTTGACCGCCGCGCGCTGGATGCCGGCCGCCGGGTTACCGGGGGCGGTCGCCCGCGCGTCAGGGCCGTTGGTTGTCGCGCCGTGACCTGTCGTCGTACCGGCTGCCTCGCCCGCTGTGTCGCTGAGTCCGGCCCTGGACCGTTGGGCGTTGACCGCCGCGCCGCTCGGGCTGTTCGTCGTGCCGCCGGAGCCGCCCGAGGTCCCGCGAGGGCCGGCCGTTGCTCCGGCGGAGCCGGTGGTCGTTGCGCCGACGTTGGCTGCCGTACGGCTGGACTCCGTCGCCGCCCGCTGGACGCTGACCTCGGCGGGTCCGAAGGTGACGGGGGCACCCCCAGGGCTGGTGCCCGTGCCGCCGGGTCCGGTTGCCGTCCCGGCTGGGTCGGCTGCCGTACGGCCGGAGTCGGTTGCCGCCCGCTGGATGTCGAGTCCCGCGCGACCGAGGTCGGCTGCTGCGTGGCTGGAGCCCCCAGCCGTGTCGGCGAAGCCGCCCCCAGCCGTGTCGGCGAAGCCGCCCCCGGAGGCGTCGGAGCCAACAGCCGCCCCGGCGGGCGCCGTCGCCCCACGCGGGCCGCCGGGCGCGCCGACCGGACTCGCACCCGAACTGGCCGAGCCCGACGCGCTAACCCCGGACGCCGTACGCCCCGACGCGGTCTCGCCCGACGCCGAACGCTGCAACGAGGCGCCGCCGGAAGCCGTGTGCCCGGACGAGGCGCCGCCGGAATGCGTGTGCCGGGACAGGGCGCCGCCGGAAATCGAGTCCTCGGACGAAGAACCGCCCGAGGCCCCGCCCGACGCCGTATGCACGGACGAAGAACCGCCCGACGCCGTATGCACGGACGAAGAACCGCCCGAAGCCGTGTGCCCGGTTGAGGTACCGCCCGAAGCCGTACCCGCCGACACCCCGGTGGCCCCAGAAGCCTGCGGCCGTGCCGTCGGCAGGGTCCGTCGTTGGACGGCAGGCGCGGCAGCGGCCTTGGTCAAGGGGGTCGGACGGTCGGCGCGGGGCGGTACGGGGGTCACCCGGGGGCCGGTCGGGCGGGACGGCGTGACCTGGTAGGGCGCGCGCTGCACCGGTCGTGAGTCGCCCGGCACATTGGCGGGGGCCTCGGACTCGTCGTTCGCCACCGGCAGGGTGCGCGAAGGCAGTTCGAGTCCGGCGACGGGTACCGCCGACGTGGTGAGGACGTCTCTGACCAGCCCGCCCGGCGCTCCGGGCAGGACAGCATGGGACAAGGTCCCGGTGAAGGACGGGTTCTGCCAGGTGCTCAACCGTCCGCTGAACCCGGCGTCCGCGACGACGGCCCGCCCCCCGGTGGCCCGCTGAATCGGAGCGAGCCCCTCCCAACCACCGACGGAAGTGACACCACCGACGGAAGTGACACCACCGACGGAAGTGACACCACCGACCGAAGCGGCCCCGCCGGCCCCGGAAGGCCCGGCGGCAGGCCTCACCCCACCGCCCGAGCCATCCCCGGCAACGAAGCCCACCCCAGTAGGGGAGTCGGACCCGTCACCCGAGCCACTCCCACGACCCAAGTCACTCCCCACACCCGAGCCACCCCCATCGGCCCCACCCCGGCGCCCCGCCGACCCGGCGGCACCCCGTAGGCGATCCAAGAACCCCACGTGTCAGCCCTCCGCCCCGCCCCGTGTCACGAGGGACGCGATCTGTTCGGTGTAGCGGCGGCGGTCGTGGTGCTCGAGGTCGAGGATCTCCTCGAAGCTCCAGTGGAAGTGGTAGGCGACGTACGCGATCTCCTCGTGCAGCCGGTCGGTCGCGTACGTCACGATTCCCCCAGGCGGCTCCCGCCGAGTTCGACCTCGAAGGGCTCGGAGCAGTGGGGGCACTCCACGGCCGCACGGGTGTGACCCTCCGCGTTGACCTGCCGGTAGAAGTCCTGCAGGAACGCAAGGTCGGACGCGAACATGTTCTCCACGATCCCGTCGTGGACCATCGGCAGGTTGCCCAGCAGGGTGATGACCCGGCCGAGCAGCACGACCGACAGATACGCCGGGTTCTCCTGGACGCGGACGTCGCGGAGCGGGATCAACTCGTCCCGGGCGGTCGCGAGACGCATCACGCCCTCCCGGTGGACGTTCCCCGCCTCGTCGACGTAGCCGCGCGGCAGCTCGAACGGGAACTCCGTCCGCAGCCGCTGCGCCACCGGCGCGACGGCCGGAGCCGGCGCGGGAGCAGAGACGGGGGCGGAGGCGGCCGCAGCCGCTTCCGCGCCCATGCTCGCGCCCGGCCCCGTCACCGGCTCCGGACCCGTTACGTCCACGATCGAGCCCGCGCCCACGCCCGCGCCCGCGCCCGCCCTGGCAGCCGTACGCCGCATTACTCGATGACCAGTTCTTCGAAGACGATGGTCACGGTCTCGGTGAGCGCGGAGGCCTCGCCGGCCTTGAGGGTGCTCGCGTCGATCTTGCTGCACCAGGCGTTGCGCATGTTGTACCGCTTCACCGGATTGTTCTGATAATCCATCATGATGATGGACGCGTTCTTGCGGGCCGAGCCCATCTGACCGTTGATGGAGTCGTTGATCCACGTGTTGAACGCGGCCGACTGGGTCATACCGCGGACCACGGTGCACTGCCCGTTCTTCTGCACACCGGGCAGAAGGTTGACCTCGGGCCGGCCCTGGGCGGAGTTCTGCTGGTACGTGATGACGTCCTGTTCGAGGGTGAGGCCGCTGACCTCAGCGAGGTACTCGACCATCACCCCGTCGATCTGCAGGCCGAAATTGTGTGAGGTAAGGGCGTCACCCGGCGCGAGACTCATCTGTTCTCTGTCCTTCTAGGGGTCTTGAGAAATGGCGTACGAGGGCGGACGGGCACGGAAGTCCCGGGAGCCCCGGTAGTCCTGGTAGTCCTGGTAGTCCCGGAAGTTCCGGAAGTCCTGGAGGTTCTACTCCTCCAGCTCCCCGTTGCCGCTGGAGAACTGGGCCAGCCGGAAGATCACGAACTCGGCGGGCTTGACCGGGGCGATGCCGATCTCGCAGATGACCCGGCCGAGGTCGACCGACTCCGGCGGGTTGGTCTCGTCGTCGCACTTGACGTAGTACGCGTCCTCGGGCCGCTGGCCGAAGAGGGCGCCGCTGCGCCATTCGTTGACCAGGAACGCGGAGACGTTGCGCCGGATCCGGGCCCACAGCGCGTGGTCGTTCGGCTCGAACACCACCCACTGGGTGCCGATCAGGATCGACTCCTCCAGGTAGTTGAAGTACCGGCGGATGTTGAGGTAGCGCCAGGCCGGGTCGGACGACATGGTGCGGGCGCCCCAGACGCGGATGCCGCGCCCCGGGAAGGCGCGGATGCAGTTGACGCCGATGGGGTTGAGCAGGTCCTGCTCGCCGCGGGTGATCTGCAGCTCCAGGTCGACCGCGCCGCGTACGACCTCGTTGGCGGGCGCCTTGTGCACACCGCGCTCGAAGTCGTTGCGGGCCCAGACGCCGGCGACGTGGCCGCTCGGCGGGACGACGCGGGACTGGCCGCTGGCCGGGTCGAAGACCTTGATCCAGGGGTAGTAGAGGGCCGCGTACTTGGAGTCGTACCCGGCGGTCTCCTGGCGCCAGACCCGGATCTGACGGGCGTTGAGGCCGGGCGGCGGGTCGATGACGGCGACGCGGTCGCCCATCAGCTCGCAGTGCGCGATCAGACCGAGCTGGACGGCCTTGACGGCCTCCAGGTCGATCGCGCCGCGCTGGTAGGCGGCCATCAGGTCCGGCACGGCGACCATGGAGATCTCGTCGACGGCCTCCAGACCGCCGAAGCCGGTGCGGTCGGCGGAGTCACCGAGATACTTGGCCGGGCCGGGGTGGCCGTCGTCCGTCGCGGCGGGCGCGACGGCGGCGGGGGCGGCGGGGGCCGCCAGGGCCACGGTCTGGTTGTCGGGGCGCGCGAGCTGCGCGGCCGGTGCCGTCTCCTGGACCGTGATGAGCTTGGAGCGCTCCTTGACCTGGGTGACGACGTAGTTGCGGCCGCCCTTCTTGGCGGTCACGTCGAACGTCTCGACGGCCTTGTCGCCGTCCTTGACGATCAGCTTGAACCGCTCGGCCGGGCCCTCGCCCTCGGGGTCGGCGACCTCGACGCTCAGCGAACCGCCCGCGATGGCGGTCACGCTGAACGTGCCCAGCTGCTTCGGCTCGCCCGGCGGCAGCGCGGCCGGCGCGGCGGAACCCGTGACGGCGGCCGGACCGGCGGCGGACGCGGCGCCCTGTTCCGTGCCGCCGACCCGGACGACGTACGCGGCGCTGCCGCCGTTGTTGAAGAACCCGTACACCGAGTGCGCGAGGTAGTAGCCGTCGGTGAACTCGCCGAAGGCCGCGACGTACTGGGACCAGTTGGTCACCAGGGTCGGCTCGTTCAGCGGACCGGTCGGGGCCAGGCCGACGAAGGCGGCCACGGAGGTGCCCACACCCTCGATGGGACGCGAGCCGCTGGCCACCTCCTCGACGTAGACGCCCGGCGACAGGTAGGACGGCATGCTCTGCTCTCCTTGGGGTACGAGACAGGTCGCCTCTCACCCTCACGCGCGAAGCGCGTCCCCCGAAACGTCCTCCGGTACCTGATCGGGGGCATGTCTGTTGCCCCCAGGGGCAGTCCGGCCGATCGGCGGAAACGCTCCCGGGCGGCCTGCTCACGCCCACCCGGTGGCAGCACCCCCGTGAGCACCCCGTGCCCGCGCACGATGCCCTTTCGGGCAGTGCGACCGTGCACCTTCTCCTCCTGACCCGGCTCCCGCACTCCCGGTAGCGTCCCTATGTGAGCCTTTGGACTTCTCTCGAACCCGCCTCCGCGACTGTGGACCCGGGGAGCAGTACGACGGTACGGCTGCGTCTGCGTAACACCGGTGACGTGGTCGACGAGTACCGCTTCGAGCCGGTCGGTGACATCGCGCCGTGGACGACCGTGGAGCCGCAGACGCTGCGGTTGTACCCGGGGACGACGGGGTCGGTGGAGCTGACGTTCGCGCCGCCTCGCACCCCGGACGCGACGGCCGGCCCGAACGCGTACGCGGTGCGGATCATGCCGACCGAGCATCCTGAGGCGGCGACCGTTCCCGAGGGGAACCT
>NZ_JBHVDX010000067.1:0-30416 GCF_042802555.1 Streptomyces sp. NPDC057474
CCCGACCCCTCCGTCCCCATTAGTGTGCCGCCATGAACGACACCCTCCACGACCTCCGCATACGCGAGATGGCCTTCGCCGACTGCCGCCCCGTCGCCGAGATCCGGGTAGGCGGCTGGCAGACCGCGTACGCGGGGCTCGTACCGCAGTCGTACCTCGACGCGATGGACGTGGAGGAGGACGCCGAGAAGCGCCGCGTGATGCTCTCGAAGGCCGACAACCCCGTGGTCAACCTGATCGCCGAGCGGGCCGGGGAGATCGTCGGCTGGGCGGCGTACGGCCCCTACCGCGACGGCGAAGTCCGCACCGAGGACGCCGAGTTGTACGCGATCTACCTACGGCCGGGACACTTCGGCGCCGGAGTGGGCACCGCCCTGCTGAGGACATCCACCGAGCGCTGCGAGGCCGCCGGACACGGCCGCATGCTCCTGTGGGTCCTGAAGGCGAACACCCGGGCCCGCCGCTTCTACGAACACCACGGCTTCACCGCGGACGGCGCCGAGGAGCCCTTCGAGGTGAACGGGGTCGAGGTGCCCGAGGTTCGTTACGTGCGGGAACTCGGCGACTGACGTTGCTGGGGGATGCGCGCCAACGCACGCACCGCCGCCTCCGCGAGCGTCGGATGCGCCAGGGCCTCGTTCAGTACGGTCCTGGCCCGGGCGTCGCCCAGAGTCCCCAGTCCGTCCACGCACGCGAGCGCCACCCGGCGATACGGATCGTGCGGTCTGAGGCGGCGCTGGAGCGTGGTGATCAGCGCCGGGACGGATTCAGGGGCGCGGAGCTCGACGAGTAGGCGTACCGGATGCAAGGCGTAGGCGACGCGGAGTTCGTTGGTCGCGAGAGCGGCCGCCGCGCGGGCGGTGCGGGGGTCTCCGAGCCGGGAGAGGGCGTATGCCGCGGAAGCACATCGCACGGGATCCCGGTGATTGAGCAACAGGACAAGTGACTCGAAGGCCCGGCGGTCCCCCCCGACGCCCAACCGGAACGCGGCCACCTCCCGCGCCCACAACGGCTTTCCGAGCTCGGTCAGCACGGCCGCCAGCTCGTCCGTGGACTCGGTCGTGACGAGCCGCTCGTATCCCGCCGTACCCCCCGACTCGCTCCGCACACGCTCCGTGAGTGATCGCAACTCCTCGTCCATGTCATCGAGCGTACGGGCGCGTGGCGCACTTGGGGGACGTACGTCACAAACACGGGGGCTGGCGCGCTCGTTACCCACCGGTTAAGCTCAGACGAGCGAGATACCCACTCGTGTTCGCTCGCGACGGTTTGGTGACGCAGCCGTTGTGAGCACAGTCGGTTCGGTACCTGGAGTACCAGTACGGCTCGGCCTCGGGACAGGGCCGGTCGGTTCAGCCGTTCCCCCTGGGCGTGTGCACGCCCGCGGCGACGGCACCGGGCGTGTGCGTTCATCAGCCCGGCACCACCAACACCCGCACTCCACGCGCTGCTTGCGCGCTCTTCGCGTACCCGCGGCGTTTCCCTCAGTCGTCACACTCATCTGGAGTCCCGCGATGGCCACTCCCCTTTCCGACTCGTCGCTGTCCCCGCAGTCCCCGTTCAAGACGATCGCCGTGGTCGGCCTCGGCACCATGGGCACCGGTATCGCCGAAGTGCTGGCCCGCGCCGGCCGCGAGGTCGTCGGCATCGACATCAGCGAGGCCGCCGCCGCCCGCGCCGTCGCCGCACTGGAGGCCGCGACCGAGCGTGGCGTGACCCGTGGGCGCATCACCGAGCACGAGCGCGGCGACGTCCTCGCCCGCTTCCGCACCTTCACCGACCTCCAGGCGGCGGCCGACGCCGACCTGGTGATCGAGGTGGTTCCGGAGTCGTACGAGATCAAGCAGCAGGTCTTCCGTGAGCTGGACGCGATCGTGCGCCCGGAGGCCGTCCTCGCCACCGGCACCAACGCCCTGTCGGTGACGCGGCTGGCCGCCGAGTCGGCGCGTCCGGAGCGGGTGCTCGGGCTGCACTTCTTCAACCCGGCGCCCGCGATGAAGCTGGTCGAGGTCGTCTCCTCGGTGCTGACCGCGCCCCAGGCCGTCGCCTCGGTCACGGATCTCGCCCTCGACCTGGGCAAGGAGCCCGTCGCGGTCGGCGACCGGCCCGGTTTCGTCGCCGACGGGCTGCTGTTCGGCTACCTCAACCAGGCCGCCGCGATGTACGAGGCCAAGTACGCCTCCCGCGAGGACATCGACGCGGCGATGCGGCTCGGCTGCGGCCTGCCGATGGGCCCGCTGGCACTGCTGGACCTGATCGGCGTCGACACCGCGCGGACGGTCCTGGAGGCCATGTACGCGGCCTCGCACGACCGGCTGCACGCCCCGGCGCCGATCCTCAAGCAGCTCAGCGAGGCGGGCCTGACCGGACGCAAGTCGGGGCGCGGCTTCTACTCGTACGAGGCCCCCGGCTCCGCCACCGTCGTGCGGGACTCGCTGACGCCGCCGGAGGGGGCCGCCACGGCCCCCGGCCGCACCGTCCGCTCGGTGGGTGTCGCGGGCTCCGGGACCATGGCCTCCGGGATCGCCGAGGTGTTCGCGAAGGCCGGGTACGAGGTCGTGCTGGCCGCCCGCAGCGAGGAGAAGGCGCAGGCCGCGAAGGCCCGCATCGGCAAGTCGCTCGCGCGCTCCGTCGACAAGGGGCGGATGACGGGGGAGGCCGCCGCCGAGACCCTGGACCGGATCACCCCGGCGGGTTCCTACGACGCCTTCGCGGACGTCGACCTGGCGCTGGAGGCCGTGGCCGAGGACCTGGAGGTCAAGCGGCAGCTGTTCGCGACCTTCGACAAGGTCTGCAAACCGGGCGCGATCCTCGCCACCACCACCTCCTCACTGCCCGTCGTCGCCTGCGCCCGCGCCACCTCGCGCCCGCAGGACGTGATCGGCATGCACTTCTTCAATCCGGCGCCGGCGATGAAGCTGGTCGAGGTGGTTCGCACGGTCCTGACCGCCGACGACGTGCACGCCACCGTGCGGGAACTGTGCGCGAAGGTCCGCAAGCACCCGGTGGACTGCGGCGACCGCGCCGGTTTCATCGTGAACGCGTTGCTGTTCCCCTACCTGAACAACGCGATCAAGATGGTCGAGGAGCACTACGCGACGCTGGACGACATCGACGCGGCCATGAAGCTGGGCGGCGGCTACCCGATGGGTCCGTTCGAACTGCTGGACGTGGTCGGGCTGGACGTCTCGCTGGCCATCGAGAAGGTCCTGCACCGCGAGTTCCGCGACCCGGGGCTGGCCCCGGCGCCGCTGCTGGAGCACCTGGTGGCCGCGGGCTGCCTCGGCCGCAAGACGGGCCGTGGCTTCCGCGAATATGCCAAGCGCTGAGCGTCCGGGCGACGGGGGCGGAGCGGGTACGGACCGGAACGGCTACGCGGCCTCGGGCACGGACTGGGGCGGGCTGCTCGATCCGGGCAGCCGTCCGCCACCCGCCGGCTCCGCCGCTCCCCCGCCCGCCAACCTGGCCATCCCCCTGTCCCAGGGGGGCGGGGGGATGGCCGGACGTGCGCACTCTCCTGCACGGATGCAGTACGTTCGGGGCATGTCCCAGCCCGCCAAGTCCTCACGTACACCAGCTGCGCCCGACGCTCCGGAGAGCGCCGCGGGGAGTCGTGCCGCCGCCCAACGCCTCAAGATGCGCCGGGAACTGGCGGCCGCGGCCATGGAGCTGTTCTCGACCAAGGGGTACGAGGCGACCACCGTCGACGAGATCGCGGCGGCGGCCGGGGTCGCCCGCCGCACTTTCTTCCGCCACTTCCGCTCCAAGGAAGAGGCGATCTTCCCGGACCACGACGACACTCTGATCCGCGCGGAGGCGGTGCTCAACGCGGCGCCCCAGCACGAGCACCCGCTCGACACGGTGTGCCGCGGTATCAAGGAAGTCATGAAGATGTACGCGGCCCGGCCGGAGATCTCGGTCGCCCGCTACAAGCTGACCCGTGAGGTCCCCACCCTCCGGGAGGCGGAGATCGCCTCCGTGGCCCGCTACGAGCGCCTCTTCACCCGCTATCTGCTGGGCCACTTCGACGAGCACGCCCACCACGACGCCGGCAACGACGACCCGCTGCTCGCCGAGGTGGCCGCGTCGGCGGTCGTCACCGCGCACAACCACGTACTGCGCCGGTGGCTCAGATCCGGCGGGCAGGGCGATGTCGAGACGCAGCTCGACCACGCCTTCGCCATCGTCCGCAGGACGTTCGGCACGGGCATCGGCGCGGGCCGCACCCTGGCACCCGAGCCGGCCGCCACGACGGCCTCCGCCCACGGCGAGGTCCTGGTGACCGTCGCCCGCACGGACGCCCCCCTCGACGAGGTCATGCGGGCCATCGAAGAGGCGCTCCGGGACCGCTGAAGCCCCGCTTCAAACCCCGATTTACTCATCGGTAACTGTGAGGACGGCCACCCCACCGGGTGGCCGTTTTGGCATGTCAGGGGCCCTTTTCTACCACTCGCCTGATCGATCATCGCTCACGTGTTACGTAAAGATTTCACCTGAGCGAACTTTCTGGCACTCGGTGCCTTGCGGGGTGACACGGCGTGCCATACGTTGAAGGAGTCCGGGCGGCCGGCGTGCAGAGAACCTTCGTACGTCGGCTGTCCCCGCAAACCACGGTCTGCGCGCCCGGACGCCTGCGTCACAGGCACCCTTCCGCGCCACAAAGCGCCGCCGTAGCACCACCTCCGCCGAACCGACGGCATCACTCTCCCAGCTCAGCACCCGACGCAACCCTCAGCAGCGTCTTCCCTCAGGACGCTCGTCGCCGGAGGCATCACCGTGAAGGAAATCCTGGACGCGATCCAGTCGCAGACCGTGACATCGAGCGGCTCCGCCGCGGTCACGTCCGCCGACTTCGCCGCTCTGCCGCTCCCCGAGTCGTACCGCGCGATCACCGTGCACAAGGACGAGACGGAGATGTTCGCGGGCCTCACCACCCGCGACAAGGACCCCCGCAAGTCGATCCACCTGGACGATGTTCCGCTCCCGGAGCTCGGCCCGGGCGAGGCCCTGGTCGCCGTCATGGCCTCCTCGGTCAACTACAACTCCGTGTGGACCTCGATCTTCGAGCCGCTGTCCACCTTCGGCTTCCTGGAGCGCTACGGAAAGCTCTCCGAGCTGACCAGGCGCCACGACCTGCCGTACCACATCATCGGCTCCGACCTCGCGGGCGTCGTCCTGCGCACCGGCCCCGGCGTCAACGCCTGGCGGCCCGGCGACGAGGTCGTCGCGCACTGCCTGAGCGTGGAGCTGGAGTCGTCCGACGGTCACAACGACACGATGCTCGACCCCGAGCAGCGGATCTGGGGCTTCGAGACCAACTTCGGCGGTCTCGCCGAGATCGCGCTCGTCAAGTCCAACCAGCTGATGCCGAAGCCGGACCACCTCAGCTGGGAGGAGGCCGCCGCCCCGGGTCTGGTGAACTCCACCGCGTACCGGCAGCTGGTCTCCCGCAACGGCGCCGGCATGAAGCAGGGCGACAACGTGCTGATCTGGGGCGCCAGCGGCGGCCTCGGCTCGTACGCCACCCAGTTCGCCCTGGCCGGTGGCGCCAACCCGATCTGTGTCGTCTCCAGCGAGCAGAAGGCCGGCATCTGCCGGGCCATGGGCGCCGAGGCGATCATCGACCGCACCGCCGAGGACTACAAGTTCTGGAAGGACGAGCACACCCAGGACCCGAAGGAGTGGAAGCGCTTCGGCAAGCGCATCCGCGAACTCACCGGCGGCGAGGACGTCGACATCGTCTTCGAGCACCCGGGCCGCGAGACCTTCGGCGCCTCGGTCTACGTCACCCGCAAGGGCGGCACGATCGTCACCTGCGCCTCGACGTCGGGGTACAACCACGAGTACGACAACCGCTACCTGTGGATGTCGCTGAAGCGGATCATCGGCTCGCACTTCGCGAACTACCGCGAGGCCTGGGAGGCCAACCGCCTCATCGCCAAGGGCAAGATCCACCCGACGCTGTCGAAGGTCTACTCCCTGGAGGAGACCGGGCAGGCCGCGTACGACGTGCACCGCAACCTCCACCAGGGCAAGGTCGGCGTCCTCGCGCTGGCCCCCGAGGAGGGCCTCGGCGTGCGCGACCACGAGAAGCGCGCCCAGCACATCGACGCCATCAACCGCTTCCGGAACATCTGAGGGCCAAAGATGAGTGAGCGTCAGCCCGCCGAAGGCAGGCAAGCGAAGGACCGGCCGTGGCTCATGCGCACGTACGCCGGTCACTCCACGGCCGAGGCGTCCAACGAGTTGTACCGGCGCAACCTCGCCAAGGGGCAGACGGGCCTGTCGGTCGCGTTCGACCTGCCGACCCAGACCGGCTACGACTCCGACCACGTCCTCGCCCGCGGCGAGGTCGGCCGGGTCGGGGTCCCGGTGGCCCATCTCGGTGACATGCGCAGGCTGTTCCAGGACATCCCCCTGGAGCAGATGAACACCTCGATGACCATCAACGCCACCGCCATGTGGCTGCTGGCGCTCTACCAGGTCGTCGCGGAGGAGCAAGGTCTCGACGCGGAGGCCATCTCCCAGCTCCAGGGGACGACCCAGAACGACATCGTCAAGGAGTACCTGTCGCGGGGCACCCATGTGTTCCCGCCGGTGCCCTCCCTCCGGCTGACGACGGACATGATCGCGTACACGGTCTCCCACATGCCGAAGTGGAACCCGATCAACATCTGCAGCTACCACCTGCAGGAGGCGGGCGCCACTCCGGTCCAGGAGATCGCGTACGCGATGTCCACGGCGATCGCGGTGCTGGACGCCGTGCGTGACTCCGGCCAGGTGCCGCAGGAGCGCATGGGCGACGTCGTCGCCCGTATCTCCTTCTTCGTGAACGCGGGTGTCCGCTTCGTCGAGGAGATGTGCAAGATGCGGGCGTTCGGCCGCATCTGGGACCGGATCACCCGCGAGCGGTACGGCATCGAGAACCCCAAGCAGCGGCGTTTCCGGTACGGCGTCCAGGTCAACTCCCTCGGTCTGACCGAGGCGCAGCCGGAGAACAACGTCCAGCGGATCGTGCTCGAGATGCTGGCCGTGACGCTCTCCAAGGACGCGCGGGCACGAGCCGTCCAGCTGCCGGCCTGGAACGAGGCCCTCGGCCTCCCCCGGCCGTGGGACCAGCAGTGGTCGCTGCGGATCCAGCAGGTGCTGGCGCACGAGAGCGATCTGCTGGAGTACGAGGACATCTTCGAGGGCTCGCACGTCATCGAGGCGAAGGTGACCCAGCTGGTCGAGGAGTCGTTCGCCGAGATCGAGCGGATCCAGGAGATGGGTGGCGCGATGGCCGCCGTCGAGTCCGGCTACCTCAAGTCGCAGCTGGTCTCCTCGCACGCCGAGCGCCGGGCCCGGATCGAGTCGGGCCAGGAGAAGATCGTCGGCGTCAACATCTTCGAGTCGACGGAGCCGAACCCGCTGACCGCCGACCTGGACGCGGCGATCCAGACGGTCGACCCGGCGGTCGAGGCCCGGGTGATCAAGTCCCTCCAGAACTGGCGCGACACCCGCTACCAGCCGCCCTTCAACCACCCGCGCCCGTGCAAGGCGCTGGAGCGGCTGAAGGAGGCCGCGAAGGGCACCGACAACCTCATGGAGGCCACCCTGGAGTGCGCCCGCGCCGGGGTCACGACCGGCGAGTGGTCCGGGGCCCTCCGCGAGGTGTTCGGGGAGTTCCGGGCACCGACCGGAGTGTCGTCGGCACCGGTGGCCGTCTCCGCCGAGGAGGGCTCGGCCATGTCGGAGGTCCGCCGCAAGGTGGACCTGACGGCGAAGGACCTGAACGTCGGCAAGCTCCGCTTCCTGGTCGGCAAGCCGGGCCTGGACGGGCACTCCAACGGGGCCGAGCAGATCGCCGTGCGGGCCCGTGACGCGGGCTTCGAGGTGGTCTACCAGGGCATCCGGCTCACCCCGGAGCAGATCGTGGACGCGGCCCTCGCCGAGGACGTGCACGCGGTCGGTCTTTCCATCCTCTCCGGCTCGCACGCCCAGCTGGTCCCGGACGTGCTGGAGCGGCTTCGTGTGGCCGGTGCCACAGACATACCTGTCATCGCCGGTGGGATCATCCCCCATGGCGACGCCGAACAGCTCAGGGCTGCGGGCGTGGCCGCGGTCTTCACCCCGAAGGACTTCGACATCACCGGAATCATCGGCCGCATCGTCGACGAGATCCGGAAAGCGAACAAGCTCGACCCCCTGGAGGTCCCCGCATGACCGTCAACCGTCTGCGTCCGCGCCGCTCGTGTCTCGCGGTCCCCGGAAGCAACCCCCGCTTCCTGGAGAAGGCGCAGGGCCTCCCGGCGGACCAGGTCTTCCTCGACCTGGAGGATGCCTGCGCCCCCCTCGCCAAGCCAGAGGCGCGGCACACCATCGTCAAGTTCCTCAACGAGGGCGACTGGGCCGGCAAGACGCGGGTCGTGCGCGTCAACGACTGGACGACGGAGTGGACGTACCGCGACGTCGTGACCGTTGTCGAGGGCGCGGGCCAGAACCTCGACTGCATCATGCTGCCGAAGGTGCAGACCGCCCAGCAGGTCGTCGCCCTCGACCTCCTGCTGACCCAGATCGAGAAGACCATGGGCTTCGAGGTCGGGAAGATCGGCATCGAGGCGCAGATCGAGAACGCGCAGGGCCTCAACAACGTCAACGAGATCGCCACGGCCTCCCCGCGCGTCGAGACGATCATCTTCGGCCCGGCCGACTTCATGGCATCGATCAACATGAAGTCGCTGGTCGTGGGCGAGCAGCCGCCCGGCTACCCGGCGGACGCCTACCACTACATCCTGATGAAGATCCTGATGGCCGCCCGAGCCAACAACCTCCAGGCGATCGACGGCCCCTACCTGCAGATCCGCAATGTCGACGGCTACCGCGAGGTCGCGCGGCGCGCCGCCGCGCTGGGCTTCGACGGCAAGTGGGTGCTGCACCCGGGCCAGGTCGACGCGTCCAACGAGATCTTCTCGCCCTCGCAGGAAGACTTCGACCACGCCGAGCTGATCCTGGACGCGTACGACTACTGCACGTCCGAGGCGGGCGGCAAGAAGGGCTCGGCGATGCTCGGCGACGAGATGATCGACGAGGCCAGCCGCAAGATGGCCCTGGTCATCTCCGGCAAGGGCCGCGCCGCCGGCATGCAGCGCACCAGCAAGTTCGAGATTCCGGAGGCGTAAGGCCATGCAGTTCGGGCGCACCTACGAGGAGTTCGAGGTCGGGGCGGTGTACAAGCACTGGCCCGGGAAGACGGTCACGGAGTACGACGACCACCTCTTCTGTCTTCTCACCATGAACCACCACCCGCTCCACATGGACAGCAACTACGCCGAGAAGACGACCGATTTCGGCAAGAACGTCGTGGTCGGGAACTACATCTACTCGCTGCTGCTGGGCATGTCCGTGCCGGACGTCTCCGGCAAGGCGATCGCCAACCTGGAGATCGAGTCGCTGAAGCACGTGGCGCCGACCTTCCACGGCGACACGATCTACGGCGAGACGACCGTGCTCGACAAGTGGCCGTCGAAGTCGAAGAACGACCGCGGCATCGTCCACGTCGAGACCAAGGGCTACAAGCAGGACGGCACGCTGGTGTGCGTGTTCCGCCGCAAGGTCATGGTGCCGACCGAGACGTACATCAAGGAGCGCGGCGGCGAGCAGCCGGGCCGCCCCGAGCTGCTGGACAATTCAAAGCGAGAGCAGGAGAAGTAGCCATGGCGCGACTCGCCCAGACCGCAGGTCTGACCGACATCCAGCAGGAGATCCTCGCCACCGTCCGCGACTTCGTGGACAAGGAGATCATCCCGGTCGCGACCGAGCTGGAGCACCGCGACGAGTACCCGCAGGCGATCGTCGACGGGCTGAAGGAACTGGGTCTGTTCGGCCTGATGATCCCCGAGGAGTACGGCGGCCTGGGCGAGTCCCTCCTCACGTACGCGCTGTGCGTGGAGGAGATCGCCCGGGGCTGGATGTCCGTGTCCGGGATCATCAACACGCACTTCATCGTGGCGTACATGCTCAAGCAGCACGGCACACAGGAGCAGAAGGACCACTTCCTGCCGAGGATGGCGGCCGGTGACATCCGGGGCGCCTTCTCGATGTCGGAGCCGGCGCTCGGTTCCGATGTGTCGGCGATCACATCGAAGGCGGTCAAGGACGGCGACGAGTACGTCCTGAACGGTCAGAAGATGTGGCTGACGAACGGCGGAACGTCAACACTCGTCGCCGTACTCGTCCGCAGTGACGAAGGACACCCCGAGGGGACCGCCCCCCACAAGTCCATGACGACTTTCCTGATCGAGAAGGAGGCCGGTTTCGGAGAGGTCCGCCCCGGCCTCACCATTCCCGGGAAGATCGACAAGATGGGCTACAAGGGCGTCGACACGACCGAGCTCATCATGGACGGACTGCGCATTCCGGCCAATCGTGTACTCGGCGGCGCCACCGGCCGAGGGTTTTACCAAATGATGGACGGCGTCGAGGTCGGCCGGGTGAATGTCGCCGCACGTGGCTGCGGTGTCGCTCAGCGTGCATTCGAACTGGGTGTCCAGTACGCCCAGCAGCGCCACACTTTCGGTAAGCCGATCGCCCAGCACCAGGCGATCCAGTTCAAGCTGGCCGAGATGGCTACCAAGGTCGAGGCCGCCCATGCGATGATGGTGAACGCAGCACGCAAAAAGGACTCGGGCGAACGAAACGACCTCGAAGCAGGGATGGCGAAGTACCTCGCCTCCGAATACTGCAAAGAAGTCGTCGAGGACGCTTTCCGGATCCACGGCGGTTACGGCTTCTCCAAGGAGTACGAGATCGAGCGCCTCTACCGTGAGGCGCCGATGCTGCTGATCGGCGAAGGCACCGCCGAAATCCAGAAAATGATCATCGGTCGCCGGCTGCTCGAAGAGTATCGATTCCAGGGCTAGCCAGGGGTCGGGTGTCCGGTTCGGGGTGTTTTCTTCGAGAAGAAGATCACACCCCGTCAGCACTCTTCGGTCGTCGACTCGGCTTCCTGGCTTGCCCAGTTGCGGGCCGCGACCGGTACGATTCCCGGAAAGCCGCCGTCCCCAGTCACCGCGCGGCATCGTCCGCTACGAAGGTCATCCATGCCCCACAGCCAAACCTCTGCACCACGCGACAGCCTCGTTGGCGTACGGCTCGCGCGCGGAGCATCGCCGTGGCTTCTCCCGACCGTCGCCACCGCAGCACTCAGTCTCGCCCGTTCGCGCCGCTCCGGCGCGGCCCGAGCCGTGGCCGTACCCGCCACCGCGCTGGCGGCGGGCATGCTGTGGTTCTTCCGCGACCCCGAGCGTGAGATCGCCCAGGGCCGGGTCATCTCGCCCGCCGACGGAGTGGTGCAGAGCATCATGCCGTGGAAGGACGGCCGTACCCGCGTCGCGATCTTCATGAGCCCGCTCAACGTCCACGTCAACCGCGCGCCGCTCTCCGGCACCGTGACGTCGGTCGAGCACATCCCGGGCGGGTTCGTACCGGCGTTCAACAAGGAGAGCGAGAACAACGAGCGCGTCGTCTGGCACTTCGACACCGAACTCGGTGACATCGAGATGATCCAGATCGCCGGCGCCGTGGCTCGCCGCATCGTCCCGTACATCCCCGAGGGCACCAAGGTCGAGCAGGGTGACCGGATCGGGCTGATCCGCTTCGGCTCGCGCGTCGACATCTACCTGCCCGAGGGCGTGGAGATCGACGTCGAGGTGGGTCAGAAGACCGTGGCTGGGGTGACTCGCATTGACCGTGACTGATCCGGAGACCCAGCCCGGCCAGACCGGGACCGGTTGGGTGCCTGACGCCGACGAGGTGGAGGACGACGCGGAGGAGATGCCGCTGTCACTCCGCCTGTCGATAGCGGACACCCTCACCCTGGGCAACGCCACGTGCGGCTTCATGGCGGTGTACTTCACCACCACGGGCATTCTGATCCCGCACCTCACCGGCAGCCAGGAGTCGGGCATGGCCCGCCACAGCGCGGCCACGGCCGTGATCCTGATGCTGTGCGCGGCGATCTTCGACCTGTTCGACGGGCTGGTGGCGCGCAAGCTCCGCTCCTCGCCGATGGGCGCGGAGCTGGACAACCTCTCCGACCTGATCAGCTTCGGCCTGGCGCCGGCGTACTTCGTCCTCGTCTACGGCATGGTCGCGGACGACGCGCACCAGCGGGTGGCCGCGGTGGGCGCGATCGTCGTGCTGCTGGCCGTGGTGCTGAGGCTCGCGAGATTCTCCTGCGTGACGGTCAAGGACGGCACCTTCCAGGGCATGCCGTCGCCGTTCGGCGCGCTGACCGTCGTGTCGATCGTGCTCCTGGAGCTGCCCTTCGTGGCGACCCTCCTGGCGATCATCGGCACGGCATGGCTGATGGTGAGCCGGGTCGAGTACCCGAAGCCGCGGGGTCCCCTCGCGGTGGCGATGCTCTCCTGGATCGTCCTCTCCATGGGGCTGCTGATGGCCTGGGCCTTCGACGCCCCCGGCGGCCAGCTCCTCCTCCAGACCGGCTGCGCCCTGCAGCTCGTCCTGGGCGCGGTGATCCCCCTCTTCGCCACGGCGCGGCGGGTGAACAACTTCCGCGACAACAGGCGCGAGGCGCGTGCCGCGCAACTGCCGTAACGCTCCGCTGTGGGGCCCCGGACCTGATTGGGTACGGGGCCCTTCGCGTTTCAGGGGTATCCGCGGGTGGGTGGGGGCTGGTCACGCAGTTCCCCGCGCCACTGAAAGACCCGGCCCTGCGGGCCGAAAAGTACGGGGCACAGCCCCTGGGGACCGGGACGCCGACTGGGACGGGTAGGGGCGGCGGGGGCGAGGAAAGGCTCGTCAGGTCAGGAAGTCCCGGCCGATCCGTTCCGCCACGGCCTCCAGAATCGGCCCCGGATCGGCGATGCACCGCTTCACGTCGGGCTCGACATCGGTCAGCGGATAGGCACGGCGGATGCCGGCCCGGCCCAGCGCCTCCGGCGGCAGCGCGAGCCGCCCACACACCGCCACCACCTCCTTGCCGACGGCACGCGCGGCCGCGGCGACCCCGGCGGGAGCCTTCCCATGAAGGGTCTGCTCATCGAGGGACCCCTCGCCGGTGATGACGAGCGTGGCCTTCTCCAGCGCCCCCGCAAAACCCAGGACGTCGAGCATGACCTCGATGCCGGGCCTGAACCGCGCACCGAGGATCAGGGCGCCGTAGCCGATACCGCCGGCCGCACCCGCTCCGGGAGCGAGAGCGTGCTCGGCGGCACGCTCCACGGCCGTCTCCTCCAGGACGGCCGCGAAGTGGGCCAGGGCCTCGTCCAGCACCGCCACGTCCTCGGGGCTCGCGCCCTTCTGCGGCCCGTACACGGCGGGGGCGCCCTTCGGACCCGTCAGCGGGTTGTCGACATCACTGGCCAGGACGAGGTCGACCGACGCGAGCCGCTCGTCGAGGCCCGACAGGTCCGCCGTCACCAGGTCGCGCAGGCCTCCGCCCCCGGGGGCGACCGGTTCCCCGGCGGCGTCCAGGAAGCGCGCGCCGAGCGCGGCGAGCATGCCCGCGCCGCCGTCCGTCGTGGCGCTGCCGCCGACGCCGAACACGATCGAGCGGGCGCCCGCGTCGAGCGCGGCGCGCAGCAGCTCGCCGGAGCCGTACGTGGAGGCCGTGAGCGGCGCGAAGACCCCGGCGGGGAGCCGCTGCAACCCGCTCGCCTCGGCCATCTCGACGACGGCGGTGTCGCCGCGCAGCGCGTAGGCGGCGACGACGGGCTCACCGAGCGGCCCGCCGACCCGTACTTCGTGTCGTTCGAAACCGGCCGCGACCGCCGCGGCCACCGTGCCGTCGCCGCCGTCGGCGACCGGCAGCGCCTCGACCTCCAGGTCGGGCAGGACCCGGCGCAGGCCCGCCGTGATCCGCTCGGCGACCTGAACGGCCGTCAGTGTGCCCTTGAACTTGTCCGCGGCGATCAGCACCCGCGGGATTGCCGTGTCCGTGTCGATCCCGTCCGCTGCGGCGTTCGCCACCTTGCGTTCCCCTCGCTCATCGAGCCTTGCGCACGTCAAGGCAGTCGCGCCGCTGCGACCCTAACGGGCCCGGCCCCCGTACGTCATGCCCCGTCCCGCCCACCGAACACCGCGCGGCACCGCGGACGGACCCGAGAGCGGCCCCCTGACACCGCAGGCAGGCCGGGGAGCCCCGACACCGTACGCCGGTGGTCTCGCCACCCGTCGTTCGTGGCGTCGCCGCCCGCCACACCCCCACCCGTGCGCCGACCCCCGAGCGGCCGTGCCCGGAATCGGGTAGACCTTCCACCATGACGCCCACGACCGCCACGGCCCGCACGCCCCCTGTGGGCACCGAACTCGCCGACCGCGTTCTCGGGGGCTGGCTGGGCCGGATCGCGGGGAACATGCTCGGGAAGCCGGTCGAGCAGGGGGACCTGTGGACGCGGGAGCGCATCGACCGCTATCTGCGACAGGCCGGGGCCCTGCCGCTCACCGACTACCTCCCGGAGCCGGCCACCGAGAGCGACGGGCTCGCGCTGCGGCCGGAGTGGCGGAGTTGCGTACGCGGCCGGATCCACGGCAGCTGCCGCGACGACGACGTCGACTACGCGATCCTCGGGCTCCACCTCCTGGAGACGCGCGGTTTCGGCTTCAGCACCGAGCAGGTGGGCGATCTGTGGCTGCTGCGGCTGCCGTATCTGCAGACGTTCACGGCGGAGCGGGCGGCCTACCGCAACCTCGCCAATGGTCTGAAGCCACCGCTGACCGCCACGTACGACAACCCGTACCAGGAGTGGATCGGCGCCCTCATCCGCGCCGACGTCCATGGCTGGACCTGCCCGGGGCTGCCCCGGCGCGCAGCCTCGCTGGCCCGGCGCGACGCGGTGCTCTCGCACACCGGCAACGGGGTGTACGGCGCCATGTGGGCGGCGGCGCTGATCGCGGCGGCTTTCACGGCGCCGGGGGTGCGGGCGGCCGTGGACGAGGCGTTGGCGGTGATCCCGGCGAGCAGCCGCCTCGCCCGGACCGTGCGGCGGGTCACCTCCCTGCACGACACCGGGTTGAGCTGGGAGGACACGCTCACAACCGTGGGCGAGGAGACGGCCGGGCTGGGCTGGATCCATGTCGTGCCGAACGCCGCGGTGCTCACCGCCGGACTGCTGTACGGCGGGGGCGACTTCACCCGGACGATCGCGCTGACCGTCCGCGGCGGCCTGGACACCGACTCGAACGGGGCCACCGCCGGTTCGGTGGCGGGTGTGCTGTGCGGGGCGGCGGCGATCCCGGGCCGGTGGAAGGACCCGTTGGAGGACACCGTGCGCAGCGCCGTGTTCGGCTTCGACGGGGTGCGTATCAGCGAACTCGCGGAGCGCACGGTGCGGCTGGCCGAGGCCTCCGGCTCCTGAGCGCCGGTCGATCCGCTCCCCGGGCGCCGATTTTCCGCCCTTTGGGGGCCATCTACCCTTCCTGGATGACCTTTCCAGACTTTGCCGCGTACATCGCGAGCCTGCCCCGTGTCCTCGCCGGCGCCGCCGCGGTCTTCCGGGACGTTGATGGGCGGGTGCTGCTCGTCGAGCCCAACTACCGCGAGGGATGGGCGCTTCCGGGCGGGACGATCGAGTCGGACGACGGGGAGACCCCGAGGCAGGGCGCGCGGCGCGAGACCCTGGAGGAGATCGGGCTGGACGTCGAGCTGGGACGGCTGCTCGCCGTGGACTGGGTGCACGGGGTGGGGCGGCCGCCGCTGGTGGCGTACGTGTACGACGGCGGGGTGCTCGCCGAGGAGGATCTGAAGCGGATCCGGTTGCAGGAGGAGGAGCTGCTCTCCTGGCGGCTCGTCCCGCGCGCCGAACTCACCGGGTATCTCCCGGGGACGCTCGGCCTGCGGGTGCTCGCCGCCCTCGCCGCACTGTCGGACGGCACGGGTACGGTCGAGCTGGAGAACGGCAACCGGGTGGACTGATATGGCGAAGGGCCGGCGGCGGACCAGCGAAGATCAGCCACGGCGGTGCCGCTTGACTGCCGCCCACCGCTTACAGGAGTCACCTGACATCGCGTCAACTCCCCTTGTACAGAACGTGAGAAGGTTGACCCCTTCACTTAATAGAAGTTTAAAGCGCTGGCTGAAAACGCTGCCCGTTCGTCACTCCAGCATCTAGGCTGACGTCAACCCCGTCCGAGCGATCGCGCCCCGTGGCCTCGCTCGGGAACCGGGGCAGCACTCGGGACACCCGTGACCGCGGCCCGAGCGCGGGCCGTGGCTCCGGGAGATCCGGAGCACCTGGGGGAACGGTCACCGGGAGCCGCCCGGAGCAGTCGGTCTCCCCCCACCCGCGGGCCGTTTCACGCCCGTCATCACCGAACAGGCAGCTGAGGTCATGGAACCACTGGGCTCAGACGATCCCGAGGAGCTAGGTCCCTACCGTCTCGTGGCGCGGCTCGGCGCAGGAGGGATGGGACGGGTCTATCTGGCGCGCTCCCCGCAAGGGCGGATCCTCGCGGTCAAGGCGATCCGTCCCGAGCTGATGGGGGACAAGAACTTCCGCCTCCGCTTCCGCCGGGAGGTGGAGGCCGCCGGAGCCGTCGGCGGCAGATACACCGCACCCGTGGTGGACGCCGACCCGGAGGGCCCCATCCCGTGGCTGGCCACGGACTACATCGCCGGTCCCACCCTGGCCGAGGCGGTCGCCGCGCACGGCCCGCTCCCGGTGGAGTCGGTGCTCGTGCTGGGCGCCGGTATCGCCGAGGCGCTGATCTCGGTGCAGGCCGCCGGGCTGGTGCACCGCGACCTCAAGCCGTCCAACGTGTTGCTCGCCGCCGACGGCCCGCGCGTCATCGACTTCGGCATCGTCCGGGCGAGCGACGGTTACGACCTCACCCGCTCCGGCGCCCTCTTCGGCTCCTTCGAGTACATGTGCCCCGAGCAGGCCACGGGCGAGCCGCTGGGCCCCGAGGGGGACGTCTTCTCGCTGGGCTCGGTGCTCACGTTCGCCGCGGCCGGGCACGCGCCGTTCAGCGGCACCGCGGCGGCCACGCTCCTCTACCAGGTCGTGCACAGCGCACCCGACCTGACGGGCGTGCCCGAGCCGTTGGACAAGATCATCAACCTCTGTCTCACCAAGGACCCCCGGCTGCGCATCACCCCCGACAAGCTGGCCGCGGCCTGCGCGCCCGCCGGCGTGGAGCAGATGACGGGCGACGGCTGGCTGCCCCCGTCGGTGGCCTCCTCGATCGCCCTCCGCGCGGCGGCGGTGAAGACCCTGGACACCACGCCGTACACCGAGGTCACGTTCCCCTCCGCCGGGACCGGCCCGGAGCCGGACACGTATGGCCCGGACCGGTCGCCGCACGGCCGCGACAAGGGCCGGGCGGCCTCCACCCAGGACAAGGACCGGGCGGCGTACGACTACCAGCAGGAACGTGCCGCCCACACCCCACAGCGGGACCTGGCCGCCTACGACTCGCAGCAGAGCCGGGCCGCGTACGACTTCGAGCAGGACCAGGCATCCCGCGCCACGGAAACCCCGTCGACCTCCTATTCCGGCCGCCCGTACGACGGCTCCGGGCACCCGGGCAGGCGGGCCGAGGTGCCGCCGGCCGGCAGGACCGGCAGCGAGCCGCCGGGGGCGGAGCCCTACTCCCGTGCGGAGCCCTACTCCGCTCCTGAGGAGCCGGAACCGTACCGCCACGTCGGCGGGCATCGCCGCGCCGTACCGCGGCCCGGTCCGTCCCGGCGTACGGTCCTCACCGTGTCGGCCGGCTCCGCCACCGCCGCCGTCGGTGCCGCCCTGGTGCTCGGCCGGCCGGAGAAGCCGGCCGTGCGGTCCACGGAACCCGCGGGCCCGGCCCCGAAGCCGCTGTGGACGTACCGCGGCGGCCCGCTGCTCCAGGCTCCCGCCGTCTTCAACGACGGCACGGCCCTGCTGAAGACCCGCCCGGGTGACATGGTCTGCCTCGACCTCAAGGACGGCACCCGGCCCAAATGGGTCTACGAGGGCATCAGCCAGTCGCCCACTCCGACCGTGCTGGCCTTCGACGCCGCGATCGCGCTCGGTGAGGGGGCGACGGTGATCGGCGTCGACCCGGTCGACGGGACGGAACGTTTCACCATCGACTTCGGGCCGGACTTCCGGTTCAACACGCTGCTCGGCGCCACCGACGACCGGGCCGTCTCCGTCATCGGTGTCCGGCTCCAGCGGGAGTCCGACGAGCAGGGCGTTGCGACGTCCACGGACACGGTGTTCGGCGTCGACCTCGCGGGCCGCCGCGCCGAGGTCATCCCCATCAGCCCGGAGGACGTCGGTGTCCGGCTGGCGCCGGTCATGATCTCCGGGTTCTTCGTCTACGCCGACGGCCTGCGCAATATCACCGCCCGCAGCACCGAAGGTTCCGGCGTCGTGTGGCGGCACCCCGTCGGCTACGACCTCCGGCCCGGCCTCGCCGTGCTCAACCGCACGGTGTTCGCCATCGGCCAGGAACTCGAGGCCCTGAACCTCACCACCGGCAAACTGCGCTGGCGGATGAAGCCCGAGCGCGGCATGTTCGCCTCTCTCGGCGGCTACGGCAACACGGTCTACGTCACCGGCACCGACCCCGCCGGCGTGTACGCCTTCAACGCCGGGACCGGCGCCCGCCGTTGGTTCTGCCCCACGCCGCGCCTCAACATCGACCAACCCATCACCGCGGGCCCCGACGCCGTCTACGTCCCCGCCTACCAGAACAGGAACGGCATCTACGCGATCGGCGCCGCCAAGGGCCGACTCCTGTGGAACTTCACCGACGGCGTGGAGACCGGCGTCAACGACTGGCAGCTCGCCTGCGACCACAGCGGCGTCCTGGTCGCCCAGCACTACGACCGCACATACGGCCTGCCGGCCCCCTGACACCCCCGCGGCCGGGGTGCCGCACCGGACCCCGCCCCGATATCCGCTCGCCCCGACCGAACAGCCGACCTACCCTCACCCCATGAACAAGCCCCTCGTCGCCATCCTCAGTGGCGCAGGCATCTCCACCGACTCCGGCATCCCCGACTACCGAGGCCCGAACGGGCTGTGGCGGCGGGATCCGGAGGCCGAGAAGCTGGTGACGTACGAGTACTACATGGGCGATCCGGAGATCCGTCGGCGGTCGTGGCAGATGCGGCGGCAGAACCGGACGCTGAAGGCGGAGCCGAACGTGGCGCACCGGGCGGTGGCCGAGCTGGAGCGGTCCGGGGTGCCGGTGCGGGTGATCACGCAGAACGTGGACGGGCTGCACCAGCTCGCCGGGATGCCGGCCCGCAAGGTCCTCGAACTCCACGGCACCGCACGGTCCGTGGTGTGCGTCAAGTGCCATGCCCGGGCGCCGATGGAGGACGCCCTCGCCCGGGTCGAGGCCGGCGAGGACGACCCGCCCTGCCTGAAGTGCGGCGGCGTGCTGAAGTCCGCCACCGTGATGTTCGGCGAGCGCCTCGATCCGGTGGTGCTCGGCGAGGCGGTCGCGATCACCAAGGCCTGCCAGGTCTTCATCGCCGTCGGCACCAGCCTCCAGGTCCAGCCCGCCGCCGGGGTCGCCGCCGACCACGGGGCACGCCTGACCATCGTCAACGCCGAGCCGACCCCGTACGACGAACTGGCGGACGAAATCGTACGGGAGCCGATCGGGACCGCGCTGCCGGAGGTGCTGCGGGGGATCGGCGCCGCGAGCGCCTGACAGGCCGGGGGACGTGCATCTCAGAAGAGAGCCGTCCCCCGTTCGAAGTCCAGCAGGCGCTGCTTGCGCTCCACTCCGCCGCCGTAGCCGGTGAGGCTGCCGTCAGAGCCGACCACGCGGTGGCAGGGGACGATGATGCCGACGGGGTTCTTGCCGTTCGCCAGGCCGACCGCACGGGACGCCTTGGGGTTGCCGAGGAGGCCCGCGAGATCGCCGTACGAGCGGGTCTCGCCGTAGGGGATCCGCGCGAGCTGTTCCCAGACCAGGCGCTGGAACGGGGTTCCGTGCAGACGGAGTTCGAGGGTGAACTCCTTCAACTCGCCCGCGAAATAGGCCTCCAGCTGTTCCTGCGACTCGCCGAAGAGCATGTCGTCGCGTCCGCCGAAACTCTCCTCCAGCGGGCGGTGGCGCTGGTCGGTCATGTAGAGCCCGCACAGGACACCGTCGTCGGCGACGAGGGTGAGGGGGCCGTAGGGGCTGTCGATGACGGTGTGCCGCTTCTGCTGCTTCAGCTGCTTCAGCTGCTTCAACTGCTTCAACTGCTTCATGGGAGATCCTTGGAGAGATGTATCTGCCGCCCGGGAACGTGCTCATACGGGAAGGAAGTTGATGGGGTGGCTGTCGGTCGCCCACAGATACTGGACCGCGTACGCCCGCCACGGCCGCCACGCCGCCGCCCGGGCCGTGAGCGCCGCCGGGGTGGACGGCAGGCCCAACTCCTTTGCCACGCGCCGGATTCCGAGGTCGTCGGGGAGGAAGGCGTCGGGGTCGCCGAGGGCGCGCATGGCGATGACGTCGACGGTCCAGGGTCCGAAGCCGGGGAGGGCGAGGAGGCGGACGCGGGTCTCCGCCCAGTCGCTTTCGACGCCCAGATGCAGCCCTCCGTCAGCAAGTTGACGCACCAGGGTGGTGAAGGTGGTCCGACGGGTGCGGGGCATCGCGAGGGTATCGGGGTCGACGGCCGCCAGCGCCTCGGGGGACGGGAAGAGATGGGTGAGACCCCCCTCGGGATCGTCGACCGGTTCGCCGTGCGCAAGGACCAGCCGGGCCGCATGCGTACGGGCCGCGGCCGTGGACACCTGCTGGCCGAGCACCGCCCGTACGGCGAACTCGGCCTCGTCGACGGTACGCGGCACCCGGCGCCCCGGCGCCTTGTCCACCAGCGGCGCGAGCACGGGGTCGGTGCGCAGTTGCTCGTCGACGGCGACCGGGTCGGCGTCCAGGTCGAGCATGCGGCGGCAGCGGCTGATGGCGACGGGCAGGTCGCGCAGATCGCTGAGGGTGAGCCGGCAGGCGATGTGGTCGGGCTCCGGCGTGAGGCCCACGATGCCGTGACCGTACGGCAGGCGGAGCGTGCGCCGGTACGCGCCGTCGCGCCACTCCTCCACTCCGGGTACGGCGGTCGCGGCGAGGTGACCGAAGAGGTTGTCGGGGTTGAGCGGAGTCCGGAAGGGCAGTCGGAGGCTCAACACCCCTGATGCACCAGGGGAGTCGGAGCGCTGCCGGGCCGACCGCGTCGCCCGCTCGCGCAGTTCGCTCGGCGACAGCGCGAAGACCTCCCGCACGGTGTCGTTGAACGTCCGGATCGACGCGAACCCGGCGGCGAACGCGATCTCCGCCATCGGCAGCGCGGTCGTCTCGATCAGCAGCCGCGCGGTCTGCGCCCGCTGCGCCCGGGCGAGCGCCAGCGGCCCCGCGCCCAGCTCGGCCAGCAGTTGCCGCTCGACCTGCCGGGTGCTGTAGCCGAGCCGCCGCGCCAGCCCCGGCACGCCCTCCCGGTCCACCACCCCGTCCCCCACCAGCCGCATCGCCCGTGCCACGAGGTCCGCCCGCCGGTCCCACTCCGGCGACCCGGGGCTCGTGTCCGGTCGACAGCGCTTGCACGCTCGGAACCCGGCCTGCTGGCACGCGGCCGCACTCGGATAGAACGTCATGTTCTCCGGCTTCGGCGGCACCACCGGACAACTGGGCCGGCAGTAGATCCGCGTGGTCACCACCGCCGTGAAGAACCACCCGTCGAACCGCGCGTCCTTCGACCGCACGGCCCGCACACACCGCTCCGTATCCGTGTACATCCCGTTCCGCATGACTCAAGCATCGGGGAGGGGGAGGGCGCGGGGCTGGCGGGAATCCGACATCAAGACGAGGGCGACCTGCAGGGCTCCGGTCCATCTGGGGGCGCGGGTAACCGCGCGACCAGCCAGTACGGACCCGCAGCCCGCACAACGGACGCCCCCTCCCCCTCAGGCGCCCCTAACCCCCGCAGCCTTACGCCATGCGGACTCCCGCAACAACCGCAGCCCATTGAGCCCCACCACCACCGTGGACCCCTCATGCCCGGCCACCCCCAGCGGCAACGGCAGATGCCCCACCAGATCCCACACCACCAGCACGGCGATGCAGACCCCCGCGATCACCAGGTTCTGCACCACCAACCGCCGAGCCGCCCGCGACAACCGCACCACCGAGGGAATCGCGCCGAGCTCGTCCCGCACCACCACCGCGTCCGCGGTCTCCAGCGCGAGATCGGACCCGGCCCGCCCCATCGCCACACCGGCGTGCGCGGCGGCGAGCGCGGGCGCGTCATTGACCCCGTCCCCCACGAACAGCACCTTGCGGCCCCCGTCCTGGAGCTCCCGTACGGCCTCCACCTTGCCCTCGGGCAGCAGCCCGGCCCGCACATCGGCGATCCCGGTGTCCGCTGCCACCTGGGCGGCGGCACGCGCGTTGTCCCCGGTCAGCAGGACCGGAGACGCACCGGTCACGGCGGAGAGCGCGGCCACCGCGGCGGGCGCGTCCTGCCGCAGACGGTCGGCCAGGGTGAGCGCCCCGACGGCGACCCCGTCCCGCGAGACGAAGACAGTCGTCCCCTCGAAATCCCCACTGCCGGCGATCCCACCGTCGGCGACGCCCCGGCTTTCCCCCGGCCGCCCCACAGTCACCACGCGCCCTTCGACGGTCGCCCGCACCCCCCGCCCGGGGGTGGCCACGAAGTCCTCGGCGGCGGCCACCCGCAACCCCCGCACCCCGGCCGCGGCCACGACCGCGCGGGCCAGCGGATGTTCACTGGGATGCTCGGCGGCCGCGGCCAGCGCCAGCAGCCCGTCCTCGTCGAGCCCGGAGCCCGGCAGCGGCCGTACGGCCGTGACCTCGGGTGTGCCCTCCGTGAGCGTGCCGGTCTTGTCGAGGGCTGCGACATCGATCTCGCCCAGCCGCTCCATGGCGACGGCGGACTTCACGAGGACACCGTGGCGGCCGGCGTTGGCGATGGCGGAGAGCAGCGGCGGCATGGTGGCGAGGACGACCGCGCAGGGCGAGGCCACGATCATGAAGGTCATGGCGCGGAGCAGAGCGGCCGTGAGGTCCTCGCCGAAGGCCAGCGGGATGCCGAAGACGGCGAGGGTGGCGACGACGACGCCGACGGCGTACCGCTGTTCGACCTTCTCGATGAACAGCTGGGTCGGCGCCTTGGTGCGGGAGGCCTCCTCGACGAGGCTCACGATGCGGGCGATCACGGAGTCGGCCGGGTCGCGTTCGACGCGGACACGCAGCGCGCCCGTGCCGTTGAGGGTGCCCGCGAAGACCTCGTCGCCCGGGGCCTTGGGGACGGGCAGCGGTTCGCCGGTGATGGTGGCCTGGTCGGCCTCGCTCTCCCCCTCCAGGACCTGCCCGTCGGCACCGATACGCTCGCCGGGGCGGACCAACACCACGTCACCGACGGCGAGTTGATCGGTCGGCACGGTCTCCTCGGCGAAGCCGTCTGCCGACAGCCGGGTGGCCGTGGTGGGCGCGAGGTCGAGCAGGCCCCGTACGGAGTCCGCGGTCCGGGCGGTGGCCAGGGCCTCGAGAGCGCCGGAGGTGGCGAAGATGACGATCAGCAGGGCGCCGTCGAGGACCTGGCCGATCGCGGCCGCGCCGAGCGCCGCGACGATCATCAGCAGGTCGACGTCGAGGCTCTTCCCGCGCAGCGCCCGCAGCCCTTCGAGGGCGGGCTCCCAGCCGCCGGCCGCGTACGCGATCACATAGAGCGGGCCGTACAGCCAGGCGGAGGCCCCGGCGAGGTCCAGCGGGAACGCGAGCAGGAAGGCGACGGTCGACGCCAGCGCCCAGCGGGCCTCGGGCAGGGCGAGGACCCGGGTACGGCGGCGGGGAGCCGTCGGCGTGGACGTACGGCGGACCGGTGAGGGGGCGAAGGTGGCAGACACGCGGCCCACCATACAGGAATACATGAAGACTCATTCATGCCTTCATGTGCGGTGGGTAAGATGCTCGCCATGGGTCATGGAACCGTCACCTCAGCGCAGGACGCCACCCCTCGTGTGCGCCTGGACGCGGCCAACGTCGCCAAGGTGGCCACCACCCTCCAGGCCCTCTCCACCCCGTCCCGCCTGCTGATCCTCGCCCGACTGCGCGAAGGCCCGCTCCCGGCGACCGAGTTGGCCGCCGAGGTCGGGATGGAACAGTCCGCCTGCTCCCATCAACTGCGTCTGCTGCGCAACCTCGGCCTGGTCGTGGGCGAGCGGCGGGGCCGTTCGGTGGTGTACGCGCTGCACGACCACCATGTCGCCGAGCTGCTGGACCAGGCCGTCTACCACGTCGAACACTTGCGGCTGGGGCTCAGCGACGCACCGGACGAGGACTAACGACGTAGTGCGCGATTGAGGTCGGGGCCTGGTGGCCTGGGAGTGCGGCTGGTGGGTGGTTACCGCAGGGCTGCGCGGTCGGAGACCAGTCCGGCGATCGCCTGGTGGGTCTCGTCGTAGTACCCGCGGCGCCCGATGTAGCGCTGGAGGGGTCGCCACCGCTTGTGCTCGGCGTTGGCATGCTCGACACAGATTCGCGCGGAGGACTGCTTCTTGCGCGCCTTCTCCCGGGCGGCGGCCTCTTCAGGCGGGGCATCCTTCTTCGGCTTGAGCGGTGTGGCTTCGACTTGATCGGGGAACTGCTTGGCCAGTCCCCGGCAGCCCGCGTCGACCTTGGCCTTCACCTGCGGGTACTGTTCGAACAGGCTGCAGATGCCCTCAGTCTTGAGCGCAGTTTGATCATGCATACGGCCGGGCCGGAAGGCGCCGGTCCACAAGGTGCGGCCCATGCTATCGCTGATCACGGTGGCCTTCTTGGTGTTCTGCTTCATCTTGCCGGAGACGAATGCTCGGCGGCCGGGCTTGTTCGCCCGGGGCCGACGCACCCTCACCTCGGTGCCGTCGATGCGCAGTTCCACGCCCTGGGAAGCTGCGTAGGCGAAGACATCGGACAGGGTGCGCAGGCGTAGGTCGGGCCGGCCGGGGACGGCGAAGCCGCGGGCGGCGAGCAGGGGGCGGACCTCGTGAACGGCGCGGGTGATCGTGGAGCGGTCCACTCCGTAGAACAGGGCGAGGGCGTCGTGCGGGAGTTGGAAGCGCAGGATGACCAACGTGACGACCACGCGATCGGTGAAGACCAGTTCGTGGCCCGGGCCAGCTCCAGCGGCGCGCTGCCGTTCACGGCCTCGGCGTTTGCGGAGCCGGGACTCCTCGCGGGCTGTCCACGGCTCGGCGAGCTCGGCGATCAGCTTGCCCAGGCGGCGGCGCGGGATACCGGTGCAGATGCGATGGCTCAAGGCCGTGCGGGTCCATCCTGACGTCACAATCATGATCGTCCCGCACGGCCGTTCGCATGTTCAGGCTGGGGTACCAGCGATCGCGCATCACGTCGCGATCGCTCAGCCGGGTGACTGCGGCTGTGGCTGCGTGAGTGAGCGAGTGGGGAGAGCGTGCCTCAGTTCACAGACGTCAAACCGAGTCGGCCGCGAGAATGCGGCCATGGAGATCACAACCGCCGTGGCGACCGATGCCGATGCCGTCGCCGAGCTGCACACGGCCAGCTGGCGAAGGGCCTACGTGACGCTGTTCCCTGCGCAGTACCTGGACGGCCCGCTGCTCGCCGAACGCCAACAGGTATGGCGGGCGCGGCTGACCGATCCTGTCCCGGGCGCGGCACTGTTCCTGGCCATGGAGACCAGCGCGCTGCTCGGCTTCATCTACCTCGAGCCGCAGCCGGACGGCCGGGTCCTGCTCGACAACCTGCATGCCCGTCCCGGCGACACCGGGCGCGGGCTGGGCAGTCGGCTTCTCGAGCATGCCCTGGCCTGGTCCGCCACCGCGCACCCCGGCCAAGACGTCTACCTGGAGGTCCTGCAGGGCAACACCCGCGCGGTCACGTTCTCGGACTGCGATGGCGCGGGCGGCCTCCGCCGACAGATACCGGCGCCGCACGTAGCGCGGCTCGTCAGGAGTGAGTCTTGGACCCATACCTGGTCACCGCGGACACCCCGAACGGTTTCGGATGTCCTGGTCGCCCGCGTACTCACCGCGTCCGGCGGCACGGATCGTGTCCGTGGTCCGGGGATGCGGGGGCGGGGTCCCTTACGCCCAGGGGCACGCCAGTCGGCCTGGACGGTCCGATGCCCGTGCACATCGCTCCGGTGTACACGGGGCGGTGTCGTCCGTCGCCGGATCGGGTGCCCCTGGGCGCGTCGTCCGATCGCGATGCTCGCCGCATCGTGCCGGGTGGTCTTACGGGTGGGGCCGGCCATCGGCTTCTGCCAGTGCTGGGCGCCCCACTTACTGGTGCAGGCCGGGTCCACGGCGATGATCGCGATACCTGTGGCGTCGGCCATGGAGGCCAGCCGGGCGCGGAGCTTGCCGGTCGGCATGCCGGAGATGAGCTGCCGGAATCGGCGCTTGCGCCCGTGCTTCTCTCTGGTCTTCTCGGCCTGGAAGTCGAGGGCTTCGACCGCGATGGCCTTGACGCCGCAGCTCTTGGCCCAGTTCGGCAGCCGTGTGAGGGAGTGTCGTACCTGGGCGTCGCGGTGCTGGGCGTTGCCGGACAGGTCGTAGAAGAACCGGCGCGGCTGGCCGATCGGGTTGCCGTGAGTGTCCAGGCACCATGCGGCGAGGTGGTCGGCATTGGTGTCCACGCCGATCACGCCATCGGCGAGGGCGGTTTTGAGTGGGATGGTCTTGGTGGGTGGGATCTGCCAAGAGGCGTCCACGTACCAGCGCCCGAGCCTCGTGTCGTAGTGGATGCGGTAGGCCACGGCCCGGTTGGCCATCACGCGGTCGGCCCGCTCCTGCCCCCGGTGAGGGAACCGCACCTTCGCAGCGAGTACGTACCGGCCGTGCTTGGCGTTCGCCAGGTCGGCGAGCGGGGCCGGGAGCCTGATCGATACTTCGCCCTCGGGCGTGATGCGGAGCGTCTCGTTGCCGAACCTTTTCCCGGCTCGCCGTCCGCCTGGAGGAACCAGCGCCCGGCTTTCGGCTCCGCTCAGGGCTCAGCGGCTCTGTAGGGCGAACGCCTCGTACGCCTCGTCGTCGAAGAGGACGAACCTGACCTCCTCGACCGAAGTCTCCGTCGTGCGTACGGTCTCCACGGCGATGCGGGCTGCGTCTTCCATCGGCCAGCCGTAGATGCCGGCGGGGAAGGCGACCGTGCGTGCCCCCAACTCGTCGGCCACGCGGAGGGATTCGCGGTAGCAGGAGGCGAGGAGGGCTGAGCGGTCGAGGCTCTGGCTGTGGACCGGGCCGACTGTGTGGATCACCCAGCGCGCGTCCAGTTCGCCCGCCGTGGTGGCGACGGCCTGACCTGTCGGGAGGCCCTTGCCGTAGTGCGCGGCGCGGAGCTTGCGGCAGTCGGCCAGGATGGCGGGGCCGCCGCGCCGGTGGATCGCGCCGTCCACTCCTCCCCCGCCGAGGAGGGAGGAGTTCGCGGCGTTGACGATGGCGTCGACGGACTGCTGGGTGATGTCGCCCCGGACGAGGGTGATGGTGGTCATGCCCGCCTCGATATCAGCCGACGGGGCTCGTCGGCCCGCCATATAACGGGCCCTTGTCGGCCGGTGCTGCGGCCACGTCGGACTACCAACTCACCGGCAACGACCGCACCCCGTGGATCGTGCTCATCGTCAGCGCCGAGTTCTCCGGCGGTGCGATCAGGCGCAGGCCCGGCAGACGGTCGAAGAGGGCGGGCAGGCCGACCTGGAGTTCCGCGCGGGCGAGGGACTGGCCGATGCACTGGTGCAGGCCATGGCCGAAGGCCAGATGGCCGGTGGTGTCGCGGCGGACGTCCAGTGTGTCGGGGTCGGCGAAGGCGGAGGAGTCGCGGTTGGCTGCCTGGACCGCCACGATCACGCCCTCGCCCGCGCGGATGCGGACGCCCGCGACCTCCACGTCCTCGGTGGCCATCCGCCGCAGCCCCGAGTGCGCGACGGTCAGATGGCGCAGCAACTCCTCGACCGCGGCGGGCCACAGGCCGGGGTCCGCGCGCAGGGCGGCGAGTTGTCCAGGGTGGCGCAGCAGGGCCACGACCGCGAGCGGGAACATGTTCGCGGTCGTCTCGTGGCCCGCCACCAGCAGCAGCGAGGCGATGCCGACGGCCTCCGGCGCGCTCACCTCGCCGGTCGCCACCCGGTCCCGCGCGAGACGCGAGATGAGATCGTCGGCGGGCTCCCGGGTCCGCCGGGCGAGCAGTTCCCCCAAGTACGTGTGGAGGGCCTTGCGGGCGGCAAGCATCTCCTCCGGTCCGGACGCGAGACTGCTGAACGACCTCGCCTGCCGCTGGAAGAAGTCGTGGTCCTCGTACGGCACGCCGAGCAGCTCGCAGATGACGAGGGAGGGCAGCGGCAGGGCGTACGCCTCGACCAGGTCGGCTTGCGTGACAGGGGACGTCGTCGCCGTGCCGGCCCCCGCCACCGCGTCGGCCTCCCCCGTCATCGCATCGAGCAGCTCGCCGCAGATCCGGGCGATCGCCGGTCTCAGTCGCTCGATGCGGCGGAAGGTGAAGTCGGGGATCAGGACGCGGCGCAGGCGTGTGTGGTCGGGTGGGTCCATCATGAAGAACTGGCCCGGCGCGCGCGGTGGCGACTGCGGCCGGAAGCCGGGGAAGCCGTCGCGGGTCGAGTCGGCGCTGAAGCGCGGGTCGGCGAGGACCGCGCGGGCATCCTCGTGCCGGGTGACCAGCCAGGGGCTGTTGTCGCCCCAGACCGTCACCCGCCGGATCGGCTCCTCGGCACGCCACTTGGCGTACTCGGGCGAGGGGTCGAGCAGCGGGCGCAGCGTGGGAAGGGGAGGGTGGGTCGTCATGCGGGTCGCCTTTCGTCGTCCAGTCCCGCGAGCCCCAGCAGCAGCGACTTGATCTCGGTGGCGGCGTACGCCTCACGGGTCAACTCGCTTGTGGAGCACAGCAGTACGGGCCCGTCGTCGGGGTCGGAGGGAAGGCGGCCGTGGCTGCCGCTGACGCCGGCTGGGTTCAGCGGCACCGTGCTGATGCGGTAGCGGAAGCCCAGCTTCTTGCGGGCGACCTGGCCGATGGCGCGGAGCTTCACCGCGGGGACGGTCTCGTCGTAGAGCAGCTCGGCGGGGTCGTAGCCGGGCTTGCGGTGGATCTCCACCTGACGGGCGAAGTCGGGGGCGCGTTCGTCGTCGAGCCAGTAGTAGTACGTGAACCAGGCATCGGGGTCGGCGACCGCGATCAGTTCGCCGGAGCGTTCGTGGTCCAGGCCGTGGGCCGCCTTGCCCTCGGCGTCCAACACCTGTTCCACGCCGTCGAGTTCGGCGAGGATTTTGGCGACCTCTGCCGTGTCGGCCGGGTCCCGTACGTACACGTGGGCGATCTGATGGTCGGCGACGGCGAAAGCCCGTGAGGTCCAGGGGTCGAGGTACTCCATGCCGTCCTGGGTGTGCACCTGGAGCAGACCGGCCCTGCGCAGGGCCCGGTTGATGTCCACGGGGCGGGAGACGGGGGTGATGCCGTACTCGCTGAGCGCGACCACCGTGGCGCCCTCGCTCAGGAAGTGGTCGATCAACGGGCGCAGGGCGTCGTCGAGTCGGCGGGCGGCCTGGATCGTGGCGGGCGAGTCGGGGCCGGACCGCTGGGGCTCGTAGTCGAGTTGGGGGATGTAGACGAGGGTGAGGTCCGGGTCGTGCTCGTCGAAGACCTGGCGCGCGGCGCCGAGGATCCACTGCGTGGAGGGCATTCCCGCGTTGGGCCCCCAGTAGGTGAACAGGGGGAACGGGCCCAGCCGGTCCGTGAGTTCGTCGTGCAGGGACGGCGGCCAGGTGGAGCAGTCGGGTTCCTTGCGGCCGTCGGAGTAGTAGACCGGGCGTGGGGTGACGGTGAGGTCGACGTCCGCGCCCATCGCGTACCACCAGCAGATGTTGGCGACCTTGTAGTCGGGGTCGGACCTGCGGGCGGTCTCCCAGATCTTCTCGCCGCCGACGAGCGCGTTGTGCTGGCGCCACAGCAGCACCTCGCCGAGGTCCCGGAAGTACCAGCCGTTGCCCACCGCGCCGTGCCCGGAGGGCGGTTCGCCGGTGAGGAACGTGGACTGGACCGTGCAGGTCACGGCGGGCAGTACGGGGTCGAGCCGGGCCCTGAAGCCGCGCTCGCCGAGGGCGGCCACGGCGGGCATGTGCCGAAGCAGCTTGGGGGTGAGGCCGACGATGTCGAGGACGACGAGCCGGTTGGGTCGGGTGCTCATCGGTGGTTCTCCTTGAGGCCGATTCGGGTGCTCATCGGTGGTCTCCCTTGAGTCCGGGCCGAATGCTCATCAGTGGTTCCCCTTGAGTCCGGGCCGAATGCTCACCGGTGGTCCCCCTTGGGGCGGGTCGGGTGCTCATCGGTGGTGCCCCTTGGGGCCAGGCCGAATGCTCACCGGTGGTCCCCCTTGGGGCGGGTCGGGTGCTCATCGGTGGTGCCCCTTGGGGCCAGGCCGAATGCTCACCGGTGGTCCCCCT